>CALGMT010000057.1 GCA_937958885.1 uncultured bacterium
TCGTCGCGCGCCATGCAGGAGGCGATGCGCAGCGCGAAGCATTTCTTGCCGAGTAGCGCGTTGCCGCCGTAGCCGCTGCCGTAAGACCAGATTTCGCGCGTCTCCGGAAAGTGGGCGATCACCTTTTCCTCGGCATTGCACGGCCAGGGGACATCCTGCGCGCCGGGCGCGAGTGGCGCGCCGACCGAGTGCGCGCAGGGCACGAACGCGCCGTCCGTGCCGAGCGCATCCAGCGCGGCGCGGCCCATCCGCGTCATGATGCGCATGTTGACGACCACGTATGGCGAGTCGGTCAGTTCGACGCCGATGTGCGAAATCGGTCCGCCGATCGGACCCATGCTGAACGGCACAACGTACATCGTGCGCCCGCGCATACAGCCGGCGAACAACGCCATGAGATGCGCGCGCATTTCGTCGGGCGCGCGCCAATTGTTGGTCGGGCCTGCATCTTCTTTGTCGCGACTGCAGATGAAGGTGCGGTCTTCCGTGCGCGCGACGTCGCTCGGGTGCGAGCGGCAGAGGAAACTGCCGGGTCGCTGAAGGATCGGGGTGAAGGCGCCGGTGCGGACCAACAGGTCGCACATGGCGGTGTTTTCCGCGTCGGACCCGTCGCACCAGCGCACGGCGTCCGGCTTGCAGAGCGCGGCGATTTCGCGGACCCATCGGTCGAGTTTCGGGTGGTGTGGCATGGTGCGCGCGTTTCCCCCTTGCGGCAGGGGCAGCATCGCGCAAGCGAGGCTGCGGCTCAAGTCCAATTCAGAAACGCGCGCGTTTCGGCGATCGCCTGTTCGGGCGATTCGTAGAGCACGCAGCGGAAACCCAGCGCGCGGGCGCTTTCGACATTTTCGGGGCGGTCGTCGATGAAGAGACTGGAGTCGGCTTCCACGCCGAACTTGGCCAGCGCCCGTTTGTAGTACACCGGGTCCGGCTTCGCGGCGCCGATGTAGCACGAGCAGGCGACATCGGTGAAGAAGCGCAGGTTCGGATAGCGATCGAAAATCCACGGCACGTGCAGGTCGCTCGCGTTCGTCATGAAATAGACCGGGTAGTGCTCGGCCACGCGCCGGCCCAGCTCGATCATCGGCGTATTCTCGCGGAATATGCTGCGCCAGATGTCGACGAATGTTTCGAAGCCGCCGCTGAAACCGGTATGCGCGGCGAAATGGGCGAAGAACTCGCGCGCCGTCAATTCGCCGCGCTCGTACGCATCCACGACCGGCGAGCGGCCCAACAGCTTCAGGAAATCCCGGCTGCCTGACACACGCGCGGGGTCGCACAGCGCCAGGCACGCCTCGCGCGCCGCGTCGTACTCGAGGTGCATCAGCACCACGCCGAGATCGAACATCACCTGGCGGATGGGAGGGGGCATGAGGAAAACGGAGGCGACGTGCACGCGCGGCCGGATGGGTATTTGCGCTCGGCGGGGGTCGAACCCACAACCTTCGGCTCCGGAGGCCGACGCTCTGTCCAATTGAGCTACGAGCGCGTCAGATCATTTCGCGCGCGGGCAAATTTCCATGCTCTGTAAAAACTTTTTTTAAGAGTTCCATGCTCTGTAAAAAATTTGTTTCGCGCGAAATCGGACGACAGGTTAGCCGTTGCGCGCCTGAAAATCACGCATAAACGAGACCAGCGCCTCGACCCCGGCGCGGGGGAATGCGTTGTAGATCGAGGCGCGGATGCCGCCGACGGAGCGGTGGCCCTTGAGGCCTTTCATGCCGTGTTTTGCGGCTTCCTTCACAAACGCCTCTTCCAACTCTTCGGAGGGGAGCCGGAAGGTGACGTTCATGTCGGAGCGGTCCTCGACCGCCGCGGTGCCGCGGTAGTAGCCGCCGGAGTTGTCGATGGTCGCGTAGAGCAGAGCGGCCTTTTCGGCGTTGCGCTGTGCGAGGGCGGCGAGGCCGCCTTGCGCGTCGATCCACCGCGTTACAAGCAAGACGAGGTAGATCGCGAAGCACGGCGGGGTGTTGTAGAGCGAGTTTTCGGCGACGTGTGTCTTGTAGCGGAAGATCGCCGGGATCGTTTCCGGGCTTCGCTCGACGAGGTCTTTGCGGATGGCGACGAGGGTTACGCCGGCCGGGCCGATGTTCTTCTGCGCGCCGGCGTAGATCAGGCCGAATTTCGAGAAGTCGATCGGGCGCGAGAGGATGTCGGACGACATGTCGCCGACGAGCGGCGCGTCCGTTTGCGGGAGCGATTTGAGCTGCGTGCCTTCGATGGTTTCGTTGGTGGTGAGGTGCAGGTAGGCCGCGTTCGGGGTGAGCTTCAATTCGTCCTGACGCGGCATTCGCGCGGGCGCGGCCTTGCGCGTATCCGCGGCGATGTTGACCGCGCCGATGATCTTGGCTTCCTTGACCGCCTTAGCGCCCCACGAGCCGGCATTGATGTAATCGGCGGTCTGGCCGGGGCCGAGCAGGTTCATGGGGACGAGCGCGAACTGGGCGCTAGCGCCGCCGGTCTGGAAGATCACTGCGTGGTCGTCGCCGAGGCCCATGAGGCGTTTGAGATTGGCGATGGCCTCGTTGTGGACGGCCTCGTACTCCTTGCCGCGGTGGCTCATTTCCATGATGGACATGCCCGCGCCTTTGTAATCGACCAGTTCCTCCTGCGCCTCGCGGAGGACGTCCTCCGGCAGAATCGCCGGCCCTGCGCTGAAATTGAAGATGCGTGCCATGAAATGAACTCCTGTACGAGTGGTGATGAAAGTGTCGGAGCATACCGCTACCCGCGCCGAGATCAACCGCATATCGCGGAGACGGGTGTTGGGCGGAATAGGCGGTGCGGAGGGGAGATTGACGGTGTGCGGGTAGTCGGCGGACTCATTCACCGGCGGGGCAAGCCCGCCGGGGTCTTGGGCAACGCGCGCCCGTGGTGGGTTTTCACGCCCCCGTCCGGCTTGCCCGGACGGAGCGAAAGATCTGCCAGCTAGCCAGCGGCCGCATTCACCAGCGTGGCGCGCCCGCCGGGGTCTTGGGCAACGCGCGCCCGTGGTGGGTTTTCACGCCCCCGTCCGGCTTGCCCGGACGGAGCGAAAGTTCTGTCCGCTATCCCGACGGCCGCATTCAAATGT
>CALGMT010000058.1 GCA_937958885.1 uncultured bacterium
ACAATAACTGCGGACGGATTATTCCCCGGCATGGTGGTCATTGATGCCGGTGCCAACCGGGGCGAATTTACCCGGGAGTTGAAAGCTCGCTTTCCCGGTAAATATTACCTGATCGAAGCCAATCCTTATCTGGTGGCCGAATTGCGAAATCTGCCGGAGGTGACGGTGCTGCCCAATGCTTTAACCGCCCGTCCCGGTCCGGTTCCGTTTCATATTTCCAAAAATCCCGTGGGCAGCAGTTTGTTGACCTTGCCGACGGAAAGTGTGTGGGGTAGCACCCTGGATCATACGGAAATCGTAACCGGAATTACCTTGGAGCAGGTGCTGGACTGGATCAACGAACCCCGGATTCACCTCTTGAAAATGGATATTGAAGGCGCCGAAATCGAGGTGCTCCATAACATTCCCCAGTCGCGGCTGGAGATCATCGATCAAGTGACCGTTGAATTTCACTCCGCGCCGGAGTTTGGATTCGATCTGGCTCGCCCGGTCGAGCAGGTGATCCGCCGTCTGCGCCAAGCCGGTTTTGTGGCGATGGATTTTTCCCGCGGAACGCGGATCGATGTTTTATTTTTGAACCGGCGAAAATTCCAAATTCCGCCATGGCGCCGGCTGGTATGGCGGCTGCGCAATGCGCGCCCGCCTTGGCTGAACTCTTTATGGCAGCGCGTGCCGCACCAACTGCGTTGGCGGTTTTACGGAGAGGACCGTCTTCCTCCCGAGTGATGGGAATGACATCGTGGCCATCAGATGGACAGACCCGCTGGAAGACTGGCGGCAATCCGACGGGTGGAGCCAAGGTTTTTTGTTTTGTGGATTCATTACACCGGGGTTTTTACACCGGTTTACACCGGGTTTACACCGGGGTCGGACCACAGGTTGTTTTAGAGCATCAACGACTTACAGCAGACAAAGTAGTACAATGGAGACAGTACAATACAATGGAGTCGGACCACAGGTTATTTTAGAGCATCAACGAGTTACAGCAGACAAAGTAGGGTTTTGGGGGGCTTATGGGCATTTTTTGAGGGCGTTTTGCGCCTCTAACCCGGATTATTTGCGATTTCGCGCCCGGTCGCCACCGGATTATGCGCGGATCAGAGCAAGAAGGGCGTCGCGGTGTTGGCGCATCGCGTCAGCCGTGCGTGCCTCAAGATTCAACCGAATCAAGGGCTCCGTGTTGGAGGCGCGCACGTTGAACCACCAATCTGCAAATTCAACCGACAGGCCGTCTAATTCAATCACACGCCCCCGCCCGGCGTAAGCGTCGCGCAGCCGCTGCAACACCGCCTGCGTGTCGTGTACCTCGGAATTGATTTCGCCGCTGGCGACATACCGCTTGATGGGTTTCATCACTTCCGACAAAGGACGATCGGAATGACTGAGCAGATTTGCCACATACAGCGCCGCAAGGGCCGAGCTCTCGGTGTAAAAGTTGTCCTTGAAGTAATAATGACCGGACAGCTCGCCGGCAAAAACGGCGTCCGCCTCGCGCATCTGCTGCTTGATAAAGGCGTGGCCGACGCGCGACATCATCGGACGGCCGCCGTGTTCGGAGATCACTTCTTTGACAGCCCAACTGGAGCGGAGATCATAAAAGATCGCCGCACCAGGATTGCGCGCGAGCATTTCCTGCGCGATGAGCGCGGTGATCATATCGCTAGTGACGATCTGCCCTTTTTCGTCCATGAATCCGACGCGGTCGGCATCGCCATCAAAATAAAGACCGAGATCGTAGTTGCCGGTTGTGATTTTATGGCGCAGCGCTTCCCACGTTTCTTCATGCAGAGGGTTGGCCTCGTGATTGGGGAAGGTGCCGTCGAGTGTGTCGAATAGCGGCTCTATCTCGAGGCCCTTGAGGCCGCGCAACACTTCGCCCTCCACAATGCCCAGGCCGTTGGCGTAGTCGATGGCGACGCGCAGCGGTCGTTTCAGATCGGCAAAGCTGCGAATGCGCTGGACGTAGGCAGGGACGATGTCATGCCGAGAGAGCCTGCCGCGACGCGCTGAGGGAGGATAGTGGTCGGCCATGACGATCTTTTCGATCTCCTTGATCCCGGTGGCGCCGCTGATCGGTATGGCCTGCTCGCGGCAAAGTTTGAAGCCGTTCCACTCGCCCGGATTGTGCGAAGCGGTCAGCATGATGCTCGCGTCCGCGCCGAGCGTTCCGTTCGCGAAGTAGGTCATCGGGGTGGATACCAGCCCGAGGTCGACGACGTCGGCGCCTTGCTCCATCAGCCCGTCCGCAAGGGCCTGGAACAGCGGCTCGGAATGCGGCCGCATATCACGCCCGACAAGCACTGTTTTACAGCCGAGAAAAGCGACAAACGCGCGTCCGATTTTACGCGCAAGGGCCTCGTCAAGGGTTTTGCCGTAGATGCCGCGAATGTCGTACGCCTTGAAAATGCTGCTCATGATATTCTCCTTGCTGCAACGAATTTGGACGCGTCAAGATTCGAGCGTGTATCGTTTGCCGATTTTTGTGAATTCGGCAAGTTGCGAATCGGCCCATCCGGTGGTTTTTCCGAGCGCGACCGCCATGAGCCGAGCCACCCGCGGCGCAGCTTCCACGCTCGCGCGCGCGTCCAGCAGCAGGGCGCGGGTCCTGCGCGCCAACACATCCTCGACCGTGCGCGCCATTTCGTTGCGCACCGCCCAGATTACTTCGGCAGCGCGGTACGGCAGGCGCGCGTGCAGGGGCTCGGCCAGCGCCGGATCGGATTTGGCCAGCTCCTCCACCCGCGCGGCGTCCGCGCCGTACACCGATAGCGGCCCGAGAGCCGGCGCGGCGGTCCATCCATGCAAGTTGAGGCGCGCGGTCTGCGACTCGCGAGGAGGCAAGCCGGCGGATGTCGCGGCTTTTTCAATAACATCCGCTCCCATCCGGCGATACGTCGTCCATTTGCCGCCGATAACCGTGACGAGGCCGGAAGGAGATACTTCGATGTAGTGTTCTCGCGAGAGGGCGGCGGTCGGCGACCCTTTGCGCGCGCTGAAAAGCGGGCGAAGTCCGGCGAACATGCTGAGCACGTCGGCGCGTTTCGGTGCGCGGGCGAGATACCGCGCGGCGTGGCGCAGCAGATACGCGACTTCCGACGGAAAGGGCGCGGGTTCGGCCCGCGCGCGCGGCACGGCGGTGTCGGTTGTGCCCAGCAGCACGCGGTCGTGCCAGGGTACGGCAAAAAGCACGCGGCCGTCCTCGGTGTGCGGCACCATGATGGCGCTATCGCCGGGCAGAAAGGAGCGGTCCAGCACGAGGTGAACGCCCTGGCTGGGGCGGGCCAACGGTTGGGCATTGCGCCGGTCGAGCCGGCGGATGGCATCGCCAAAAACGCCGGTGGCGTTGATGACGACGCGTGCACGGATCTCGAATACGGGGTGCGCGGGATCCTCCTCGTCGCGCGCGACCACGCCGCATATGCGCCCGCGGGCCTTGAGCAGGCGCACCGCCTTGCAGTAGTTCACCGCTGTTCCACCGATGCCGTCAAGCGTGAGGGCCAGGGTGACCGCCAACCGCGCATCGTCGAACTGGGCATCGTGATAAATCACGCCGCCTTTCAGTCCATCGGTGCGGACGGTAGGAATGCGGGCCAGTGTTTCACGCCGTGTGAGGCGGCGCGAAGGCGCGATGCCGAGCTCGCCCGCGAGGGCGTCGTAGAGTTTGAAGCCCATTCCGTAAAAGGGGCCTTCCCACCAATCGTAAATCGGCACGACAAATCCGAGATCGCGCACGAGATGCGACGCGAGACGCCGCAACAATCCGCGCTCGTGCAGGGCCTCGCGGACGAGGCCGATGTGGCCCTGGCGCAGATAGCGGACGCCGCCGTGGATCAATTTGGTGCTCCGGCTGGAGGTACCTTTTGCGAAATCGTACTGCTCGATCAGTGCGGTTCGGTAGCCGCGCGATGCGGCGTCCACCGCCGCGCCGAGGCCGGACGCGCCGCCGCCGATGACGAGCACATCCCACTCGATCGAGTCGTCGCGCAGCCGCGCCATGGAAGCGTCGCGGTTCATTCGGCGTCACTCATCCACGGCCGCCCAGCCCCGCGCGCGCTCGACGGCGCGCTTCCAGCGGGCCCGTTCCGCTTCGACAAGCATGTGATCCGCGCGAGGCCTGAAGACGCGCTGCGCTTTCCATAGACGGGCTAACTCGCGTTCGTTTTTCCAAAAACCCACGGCGAGTCCGGCTAAAAAGGCGGCCCCGCGCGCGGTGGTTTCCGTGACGGTGGGGCGGATGACGGGGATTCCGATCAGATCGGCCTGTGTCCGCATCAGCAGATCGTTCGCCGATGCGCCGCCGTCCACACGGAGTTCGCGCAGCGGTACGCGCGCATCGCGCTGCATCGCTTCGAGCAAATCGGCGGACTGGTGCGCCATCGACTCCAGCGTTGCGCGCGCCACATGCGCGGCCGTGCTGCCGCGCGTGAGGCCCAGCAACGCCCCGCGGGCATAAGGGTCCCAATAAGGCGCGCCGAGGCCCGTGAACGCGGGCACGAGGTACACGCCTCCATTGTCCTCGACGCGGAGCGCGAGCGCTTCGATATCCGAAGAATTGCGAATCAGCCCCAGTCCGTCCCGCAACCACTGCACCGCGGCGCCCGCGACAAACACGCTGCCTTCGAGCGCATACGTGCGCTGGCCGCCGCGCTGCCACGCGATCGTGCTCAGCAGCCGGTTCCGCGACACGACGGGTTTCGCGCCGGTATTGAGCAGGATGAAACAGCCGGTGCCGTAGGTGTTTTTTACGAGCCCGGGCCGCGTGCCAAGCTGGCCGAACAGCGCCGCCTGCTGGTCGCCCGCTATTCCGGCGATCGGGATCTCCTCGCCCAACCAGCGCGCGAGGGACATGCCGATCACTCCGCTTGAATCGCATACCTCCGGCAGCACCGCCCGCGGGATATCGAGGATGTCGAGCAATTCGTCGTCCCACGCGCCGGTCCGCAGGTTGAGCATCAGCGTCCGGGAAGCATTGGAGGCATCAGTGGCATGCAGTTGCCCGCCGGTCAGTTGCCAAATAAGCCACGAATCGATCGTGCCGAAAGCCAGGCGCCCGGCGCGTGCAGCCGCGCGCGCGCCTTTGATATGGTCGAGCAGCCAGGCCAGCTTGGTGCCGGAAAAATACGGATCGAGCAGCAGACCCGTTTTCTTGCGAACGAGCGGTTCGAAGCCTTTTCGCTTGAGCGCGGCGCACCGGTCGGCGGTTCGACGATCCTGCCAAACGATTGCGCGGTGCAGCGGGCGGCCGGTCGCGCGGTCCCACAGCACGACGGTTTCGCGCTGATTCGTAATGCCGATGGCGGCGAGGTCGGCAGCGCGCACTCCGGCTTTTTTCAACGCGGCGCGCGCGGTGGCCAGTTGCGACGTCCAGATTTCGATCGGGTCATGCTCGACCCACCCCGGCCTGGGATAGTATTGGCGAAACTCGCGTTGCGCCGCGCCGATTGGCCGCCCTTGACGATCGAACACAATCGCCCGCGAGCTGGTTGTTCCTTGGTCCAGCGCCAATACCCCCTTCATACGAAGAACCTCTTATCCGGTATCATAGCTTGCTCAACCAGGCGCGGCGATCAATTCGCACGTGCCAATCTACAGCCGACGACCAATCGCGCCCAGCCCAAGCGGCTGGGCGCAATTATCCGAGCACGCCTACGTCTCACTCGGATCGCTTGAGCAGCCGTTGGCGCTGGCGGCGGACGTCGGCGCGCAGGCGGTCTTCGTCGATCGTGGTGAGAGCCCCGTCTTCAAACAGGATGCGGCCGTCCACAATCGTCATCAGGACGTCGGACGCGACGTTCGAATAGACCAGGTTCGTCGCCGGGTCCTCGGACGGAATGGCGTGAACGCTGTCCTGATTCACCAGAATCATGTTTGCGCGCTTGCCGGGCTCGAGGGTTCCCATCTCGTCCTCCCAACCCAGCGCGCGTGCGCCGCCTTCGGTGGCCATCCACACGACATCGCGCGCGGCGAGCGCCTCCGCGCCAAGTCGGATTTTTTGCATCAACCCCGCCTCGCGCATTTCCATAAACTGGTCGAGCCGGTTGTTGCAGGGCGCGCCGTCCGCGCCGATGGACACATTGATACCCGCGTCGAGATACTCGGGGATCGGCGCAATGCCGGACGCGAGTTTGAAATTCGCGGACGGGCAGTGCAGGACATGCGTGCCGGTTTCGCGCAACAACTCCCGCTCGTGAGGCTCGGTGTGCACGCAGTGCGCAAGACCGACATCCGGCCCGGTTAACCCGACAGAGTGCAGGTACTCGATGTTCGGGAGCCCCGTTCGCGCGCGCACGAGTTCAACTTCTTCCACTTGTTCGGATGAATGCGTGTGCAGGCGGAGCCCGTTTTCCCGCGCGTAGTCGGCGGCCTTGCGCATATTCGCGGCGGAACAACTCAACGCAAAACGCGGCGCGACGCAGAGACGCAGGCGCGGGTGGCCCGCCCACCCCTCGCGCAGCGCTTCCATGTCCGCCAACGCATCATCAATGTCCACGGCAAGCGGCGGATACCCGCCGGTCATGTCCATCAGGCAATGACCGATCACGCCGTTGAGTCCCGTCTCATGCACCGCATGGAAGGCGTGCTCCGTGTACCGCACGGTTTCGATCGAGAGAAAAGCGGTCGTGCCGCTGCGGATGAGCTCCGCGCAGGACAGCAACGCCGAGGCGCGAATCGAGTCCGGGTCGTGCGCGGCCTCCATCGGCCAAACCACCGTGCGCAGCCAGGGCAGCAGCGGCAGGTCTTCACCAAGTCCGCGAAAGATGGTCTGGCATAGATGGATATGGCTCTGGATCAGCCCCGGCATCAACAACTGGCCGTCCGCATCCACCGTGACATCCGCGCGGGCGGTGAAGCGGCCCACCTTCGCAATGCGCCCGTCGCGCACGAGTACAGACGCCTGATTGATCGGCTCCGCCCGCGCCGAGGGCCAGACCCGCGCGTTTTTGATCAGCAGTGTTTTTTCCATGAAAAACGTTCGCCCCCCGGCGGAGTTTTGCTTGAGAACCCGTCTAGGCTGGATTATGTAGGGACTGGTATGCCCGACGCAAAACATCTTCTTCGCGGGATTCCCGCGGCGCTCGCGCTGTGTGCGCCGCTGCTGACCGGATGCTTCGCCACGTACGGCGTCGAGCAATCGCAAGCCGAGGCGGCGTTGCGCGAGGATATGCGCCTATTGCAGGAAGAGAATCGCCGACTGAAAGGGCGCATCGAAGCGTTTGACTTGGAGGTGGAGCGACTCAATCGGTCGGTGGACCTGCTGCGCGCCGCACCGGGCGGCCCGTCCATGGCGGATTTGCAGGCATTGCAGCAACGCATCGCCGCGCTGGAGACGCAGTTGCGCTCGCTCGATGCCGCGCGCGAGCGCGACCGCAAAGAGATCATCGATACGTTGACCGCACGCATCAGTCAGGTCGTATCCGCTTCGGGGGCAGCGCGGCCCCGACCGGCGGCCCCGCCGCAGACCGCCCCGCGGCGCACCGGTCCGCAAGAGGGCTACGAGCATGTCGTCGAGGCCGGCCAGTCGCTCTCCGCGATCGCCGCGGCCTATGGGGTGACCCCCAAGGCCATTATCGACGCGAACAATCTGACAAACCCCAACGTCCTGCGCGTGGGCCAGAAACTGTTCATCCCCGCGAATTGACGCCGTCATGAACTGGCGCCTGCGCAAACCGGACGGAACGATCTACGGCCCCGTCGCCTTCGCCGAATTCTATCGGTGGGCGTCGGAGGGCCGCATTCTACCGGAAGATTTTGTCTCCGAGAACGACGGCGCATGGATACCCGCGCCGGATGCGGCCGCGCTTGAACTCGACTGGCTGCTTCCGCGCGGCGAAGGCGCGCTCGGCCCCCTGCATCTGCTCGCCTTTGCGGAGTTGCTCCAGCAGCGCATGCTGCAAGGGAACGAACCGATTGTGAAAAAGACCGGCGGCGACCCGATCCCGGTCGGACAGGCGGTCGCGGGGGAACTGCTGCGCCGCGTTGAGGTCGCGCTGGCTGATCTCGTGGGCGCACGGGTCGAGATGCGAACGCTTCGCGCCGTTCGCGCGAAACAGCAGGAGGAACAAGGTGCAGTCCTTCGCGAGCAGCTGCTCGCGACAGAACGCGCGCGCGATGAACTCCAGCAGCGAGTCGAGGCGCTGAAAGCCGAACAGCTCGCCGCGCCAGAGGAGATCACGCGACTGCGCGCGCAGCTCAACGAAGAGCGATCCCGAACCCAGTCCCTTGAAACGGCGCTCGCAAAGGCACACGAGCAGATCGCCGAACTGTCCGCCCGTGCACAGCGCGAGCCGGATCACGCGCCGGCAGCGCGGCCGGAAAAGATGCATGACGCCGGGCGCGAAAAGGAATTTAAGGAACTCACCGACCGCTATGAGCGTTTGCTCGCCCAGACACGCGAAGAGGCTGAGCGCAGTGCCCGCCTTCAAATGACGCTCAACGAAGAACGCGCGGCCGCGGCTAAACAACAAGCTGAAATGGCCGGGCAACTCCGCACCGCCCAGGAAGAGACGGTCCGCCTCCGCGCAGAACTCGCAAAGGCAAACGAGCGCATTGCCGAGCTGAACGCCCGCGAAGAGATCGAAACGCATCGCGTGCCGACTACGCGTCCGGAAAAAATGAACGCCACCGGGCGCGAGAAGGAATTCCAGGATCTCACCCGCCGCTACGAACGGCTGCTCGCCCGCACGCGCGAAGAGGCCGAGCGTAACGACGAGCTGCAAAAGGCGCTGGCCGAGGAACGCAAGGCCGCAGCGCAAGACAAGGCCGAAACAGACGAGCGGCTCCGCTCCGCGCAAGAAGAGGTCGCCCGCCTGAATGCGCGCATTGAGGAGCAGGAACGCCACTACCAGGAGCTGATTCGCGATTTCCGCGAGTTGAACGACCGGTATATCCGCCTCCGCAACGACAAAGATCCCGCAAGCGCCTCCGCCGCCAAACCCAAAGTCCGGCTCGTCTGATTCGCTCCCTCCGGCGCTGCGCCGTAGTCGCCGGCACTCCTCCCATTCAAAGCCGCCGAAGGAGCCCCCTTTCGGCGAATCGCGAAAGGCGAATCCGCTTGATTATTTTGCATTGACTTGTGATTGATAATGATTATTTACAATCACAAATGAACAGCCATAATCAGCGCGATCTGGCGCCCGAGCGGCTGGAGCGGATGCGGGCGTTTGTCCGCGAGAAGGGCGTGGCGCGCGTGGACGAAATCTGCCGCGTGCTGCGCGTCTCGCCCGCGACGACCCGGCGCGACTTGGAACAACTTGAAGCTGCGGGCCATATCCGCCGCGTGCACGGCGGGGCGGTCAGCACCGAGAGCCGGCTCGAAGAGCCGCTCTTCGACGACAAGACCGCGCTGCAGTCCCGGGAGAAGCGCGCCATCGCGCGCGCGGCGCTCGCGTTCATCAAGCCCGGCGACACAATCTATTTGGACGGCGGCAGTACGGTGCTGGAATTGGCGCGCGCAGTTCGCGACCGCGCGAATTTGACGGTGGTGACCAATTCGCTGCGCGCAGCGAGCGAGTTGTCGGGCCAGGGGCCCCGCGTAATCGTCATCGGCGGCGAGTTGCGGCGATTGAGCCAGACCCTCGTCGGACCGCTCACCCAACACCTGCTCGGCGACCTGCGCGTGGATCGCGCGTTCATGGGCACCATCGGACTCACCGCCGCGGAAGGGCTCACGACAACCGACACCAATGAGGCGTTCACCAAGCGCAAGGCGATGCAGCGCGCATCAGAGGTCGTCCTGCTGGCAGACCATCAAAAGATCGGAAAGGTTTCTTTTGTCAACGCGGGTCGACTCGACGACATCGATGTGCTGATCACGGATCGCAAGGCCGAGAAATCGTTCATCAAGGAGGCGCGCGCGCGGGGGGTCCGCGTCGTGCTCGCGGAGGAGTAATTCCATGCCCATGCCTATTATTATGCCGCGCCAGGGTCAGTCGGTGGAAAGTTGCATCCTCGTTCGCTGGCTGGTGAAGCCAGGCGACACCGTCGCCGAGGGACAGGCGGTCGCAAACATCGAGACCGACAAAGCGACGTTCGAGGTGCCGTCACCTGCGGCGGGCGTGATCCTCGACCTGTTTTTCCCGCAGACGCCGATATTCCGGTGTTGACCACGATTGCCGCGGTCGGCGCGCCGGGTGAGGACTGTTCCACTTTGCGACCTGGGGGGCAACGCTGCTGTTGAGGCTACCCACACCCCTCCAGCCTCGGCATCCCCCATCGGCGTGCCCCCGGTCGCAGTTCCTATTCTCGAACAAACGGCGCGAGGTGTATGCGGATGGGACACCGGAGCTGCCGCACCCGGTCGCCGAAAATCCGCGCGTTCAAGCGATCGCCCCAAAAGTCCGCGCGGGCATCGTGGACGGCAAGCCCACGCCGAAAAACAAGGTGTTCCAATATCGCGACGCGATCTTTGAATCGACGCTGCATCGATTCGCCATAGATCCGACGCTGATCGCCTACGGCGAGGAGAACCGCGACTGGGGCGGCGCGTTCGCGTGTTATCGGGGTTGACCGAGACCCTGCCCTACCACCGCTTGTTCAATGCCCCGATCTCAGAGGCGGCGATCGTCGGCACCGCCGTCGGCTACGCGCTGGAAGGCGGCTGCGCGCTGGGTGAACGCCGTAACCACGCCGCTGGTCGAGTCGGTGAAGAAGACCGGCCGCGTGCTGATTGCGGGCGATGCCAGCGAACGAGGTAGCGTGATGCAGACCATCGCGGCTAATCTCGCGCAGTTCTGCTTCGACGATCTCGACGCGCCGCCGGTCGTGGTCGGCGCGCGCAACTGGATCACGCCGTGCGCCGAGATGGAGGACGCATTTTTCCCGCAAGCGAATTGGATCGTGGACGCCGTGCACGAGCGTATCCTTCCGCTGAAGAGGCACATCACGTCGACGAATCAGACCTTGAACGAACACGCCCGCCGCCAGCGCACGGGCGTCTGAAGAGGGCCTCGATGCCCGCGCGGCTACGCGCGCGGCCGACCGCGCTCCTGTTCCAAGGCCTCTATGCGGGCCTCGAGCTGTGCGCAGCGCTGCGCGATACGCGAGCGGTCGTCGGTGAGACGCGAAAGCGCGATCGAGAAGTGGAATGCGACCAGCAGCAGGAATGTAAAGATTACCGTCACCACGAACGTCACATATTGCATGCCCAGCAGCGCGCAGAAGAAATCCAACACCCCGGTGAACAGCGCGCAGAGCATCAGCATTACGCCGGTGAAGACCCACAGAATTGCGTAGCGCTCCTGCAAATGCGTCCGCCGCACGGCCTCGAACGTCACGAGCAGCACGACGAAACTTAGTCCGCCCATCAACAGCCGAATGCGCGCCAGGTAGCTCACCGCGTTCAGGCGCAGCAAGAGAGTGAGATCCGCCGCGAGCGCCACGAAGAAAGCCGCGAGCGCAAGCAACATGGTGCCGCGAAAAACGCCCACCCGCCCCGCGCGCACGGCGAGCACGAAGGAAACCAACGTCGCCCCGGCAAGCGCTGCAAACAGCACACGCGCACCGGTCTCGCCGAGCGGCGCGGTTACGGCGTTCACCCAGCGCTGCATCACATCCACGGCATTCATTCGGGGCGCAGTATGCAGCGCCACGGGCGAAAAGTCGATGCGCGTGAACGACCCGAACCTTGTCAGCTCGCGCCGGCGAGCTGGCTGAACTTCAGGCGGTCGCCATCGGCCGTCACCTCAACGGCCTCCGCTTGGGTCAGATTCCCGCGAAGGATCTCCTCCGCGAGAGGATCTTCCAGGTAGCGCTCCACCGCGCGCCGCAGCGGACGCGCGCCGTAAGCGGGATCGAAGCCTTTCGCGAGCAGGAACTCGCGCGCGGATTCGGCGAGGTGCAACTCAACCTTGCGCGCGGCGAGTCGGTCCTGAACCTTTTTGACCTCGATGTCGAGGATTTGCACCACGTCTTCTTTCGTCAACTGGCGGAAGACGATGATGTCGTCAATGCGGTTCAACAACTCCGGCTTGAAGGCGCGCTTCGACTCTTCGAGCATCTGCGTCTTGAGCCGCCCGTAGTCGGCGTTCGCATTCGATTCGCCGAAACCAAGCCCCGCCCCCTTGCGGATCAGGTCGGCGCCGATATTGGACGTCATAATGACAACCGTGTTGCGAAAATCGACGGTGCGCCCGAGGCTGTCGGTCAGTTTTCCCTCCTCCAGAATCTGGAGCAGGATGTGCATCACATCGGGATGCGCCTTTTCGATCTCGTCGAACAGCACGACTGAGTACGGACGGCGGCGCACCTTCTCGGTGAGCTGCCCGCCCTCGTCGTAGCCGACATAGCCCGGCGGCGAGCCGACCAGACGAGAGACAGCGAATTTCTCCATGTATTCCGACATGTCGATCTGGATCAGCGCGTTCGAGTCATTGAACATGAACTCGGCAAGCGCCTTGGCGAGAAGCGTCTTTCCGACGCCGGTCGGACCGAGGAAAACGAATGAGCCGATCGGGCGGCGCGGATCGCGCAGGTCCGCGCGGGAGCGGCGCAGCGCCTTCGAGATCGAGGCCACGGCTTCCTGCTGGCCGATGACGGACTTCTGTAATTCGGCCTCCATGTGCAGAAGGCGGACGGTCTCTCGCTCCTCCATGCGGGAGAGCGGGATGCCGGTCCACTTGGCGACAATGGTCATGATGTCTTCTTCACCGACGGTGACGACCGTTTCATCGCGCGATTTGCGCCACTCGCCGAGAACTTTTTCGACCTCCTCGGTCGCGATGCGTTCCTGATCGCGAAACGCGGCAGCTTCTTCGAAGCTTTGCGACTTGATAGCCTGCTCCTTGAGCTTCCGGATTTCTTCGATTTTCGCTTCCTTTTCCTTGATGTCCGGTGGGCGCGTCATCGCGGCGATGCGTGCGCGGGCGCCGGCCTCGTCCATGACATCGATCGCCTTGTCCGGCAGGTAGCGGTCGTTCAGATAACGCGAGGATAGTTCGACGGCGGCGGTGAGCGCCTCGTCGGTGATTTTTGCGTGGTGGTGCGATTCGTAGCGGGGGCGCAGTCCCTTCAAGATTTCAATGGCCTCGGGGACCGAAGGCTCTTTGACCATAACGGACTGGAACCGGCGCTCCAGCGCGGCGTCTTTTTCGATAAACTTGCGGTATTCGGTGAGCGTGGTCGCGCCGATGCACTGCATCTCGCCGCGCGATAGCGCGGGTTTGATGATGTTGGAGGCATCCATCGCGCCTTCCGCGGAGCCGGCGCCCACGATGGTGTGCAGCTCGTCGATGAACAAAATGATATTCTAGGAACGCTTGATTTCATCCATCACGGCCTTGATGCGCTCCTCGAACTGGCCGCGGTACTTGGTGCCGGCCACCATCAATGCGAGGTCAAGCGTGACGACGCGCTTGCCGCGCAACAACTCCGGCACGTCGCCGCGGGCAATCTGCTGGGCCAGCCCCTCTACAATGGCGGTCTTGCCGACGCCTGCTTCGCCCAGCAACACGGGGTTGTTTTTGCTGCGGCGACAGAGGATCTGCACCACACGCTCGATTTCATTCGCGCGGCCGATCACCGGGTCCAGTTCGCCCTTGGCCGCCAAGTCGGTCAGATCGCGCCCGAAGGTGCTCAACGCGGGCGTCTTGCTGTCTTTGGCGGATTGCGTATTCGCCTCGCCCGAGGCGCCGGCCCCGCCGGCGGGATTCTTGCCGCCCGCGGCGGCGTCCTGCTCGGGGTCGTAGTTCGGGTCGAGTTCCTTCATGATTTCGACACGGGTTTTTTCCAAATCGATGTTGAGATTCCGCAGCACGCGCGAAGCAACGCCTTCGCCTTCGCGGAGCAATCCGAGCAGAATGTGTTCCGTACCCACGTAGGCGTGGTTCAACGCGCGCGCTTCGCTGCCCGCAAGCGCCAGCACCTTTTTGACGCGCGGGGTGAACGGCAGGTTGCCGACCGTCTTCGTCTCCGGCCCGACACCGACGGCCTTCTCAACCTCGAGACGCACGGCCTCCAAGTTGACGCCGAGCCGCTGAAGCACATTCACCGCGACGCCTTGGCCGAGCGCGATGATCCCGAGCAGCACATGCTCGGTCCCCACGTAACCGTGGTTGAAGCGATCCGCCTCTTTGCGGGCGAGTTGCAGCACTTGCTGCGCGCGTGGTGTAAAACTGTTCATTCCTTAATCTGTTCTCCGCGCCGTCGATCCGAACCGGTCAACCGTTCTCGCACAAGCCGTGCGCGATAACGATCGCGTTCCTTCGGTTTCAACGCCTTGGACTCCAATTTCTGCAAGTGGCCGGGCTGCGTCAACAGCATCAGCTCATCCACAACCCGGCGGCTCACTGTCGACAATATACCCAAGTCGATTCCCAAACGCAAACCCGACAGCAAATCGAGCGCTTCTTTCGACGTGAGGATGTGCGCGTGCGACAAAATGCCGTACGCGCGGCCGACGTGGTCCCGGACAACCGTCTCGCGGCGCTCCAGCAGCCGCTCGCGCGCATTTCGCTCGTGTTCGACAATTTCCTGCACGATCTGTTCAATGACGGCAACAATCTGCTCCTCCGTGTCGCCAAGTGTCATCTGATTGGAAATCTGGAACATATTCCCGGTTGCCTCGGTGCCTTCGCCCCACAGCCCCCGCACCGCGAGGCCGATCTTGCCCATGCCTTTGATGACGGGATTGATCTCGTTCATGAGGACCAGGCCCGGCAGGTGCAGCATCACGCTCGCGCGCATACCGGTTCCGACATTCGTCGGGCATGCCGTGAGATAGCCGAGTTTCGGCGAGAAGGCATACTCGATTCGCTGTTCAATCTCGGTGTCGAGCCGGTCCACTTCCTCCCAAATCGCGCGCAGGCTCAAGCCCGGCCGCATGCCTTGCAGGCGCAAGTGGTCCTCCTCGTTGACCATCGCCGACAGGCTTTCGTCCCGGCGCAGAATAAGACCGCTGCCTTTCGTCTTCTCCGCCTGCTCGCGGCTGATCAGGTGCCGCTCAAAGAGGATTTGCCGCTCCAGCTCGTCGAGCGCGCCCATCGCAAGGCTCTCTGCCGGTTGGAGGCTCGCCACCCTGCGAACGGCTGGTTCGATGCGATTCCATAGCCGCTCGCACTCTTCCGCGCCGGCCCAGCCGGGGAACGCGGCGTCTTTGACATTGCGCGCTAGGCGAATCCGGCTGCTGACCACCGGCCCCTCGCCCGCGCCAACCGCGAGCCACGCGCTCGGCTGCCGCATGAGCTCGGCAATCGTCATGGCGTTGCGCGGGCCTCCGGTTCGTTCATGCGGCGGCGACACGCGACAATCGCGTCGCGCAGGCGCGCGGCCTCCTCGAAATTCTCCGCCGCAATCGCCTTGTCCATCTTTTGCTGAAGGCTCTCCAGCTCGGCGCTCGCCCGCACACGGAGACTCTCGCGGCTCGGCACCTTGCCGGTGTGGTGGTCGGATCGGTGCATGGCCTTGAGTAGCGGCGGGAGTTCTTCCGCAAACGCCTCGTAGCAGGCGGCGCAGCCGAATCGGCCGGTCTTCTTGAAATCGGTGCGGCGCATGTGGCAGCGCGGGCAGGTCCGCTCGGCATCCGGCAGGTCCGCCGGTTTCTGAATCCCCATGCCCAGCAGGATATCAGTGATCGAAAGCGGACCCTGAATGTCGATCCCGCTCTTCGCGGCGCACGCTTCACAAAGGTGCAATTTCTTGATCGCGCCGTCGATCACCTGGGTCAGGTGAACCGTCGCTTCGTTTTCCTTGCAGGACTCGCACAACATGGCCGCTGCTCCCCGCCTATGCGATCGGTGTGCCCACGCGCCGCGCATACCGTGAAAACGCGCTCGCCAACTCGCGCGTCTTCGGACCGGGCGCGCCGGCCCCAATCGTTCGGCGATCGACCTTCACTACAGAAATAATTTCCGCCGCGGTGCCGGTCAGAAACACCTCGTCCGCCGTGTACACATCGTACCGCGTAAGCACATCCTCTTTGACGGTCAACCCGTGCTCGGGCGCGAGCTGCATCACGACCGCGCGCGTGATGCCCTCGAGCGATCCGCACCATGGCGGCGGCGTGATCAGCGTGTTCCCGCGGATCACGAACAGATTGTCGCCCGACGCCTCGGCGATGTACCCCTGCGGATTCAGCATCAGGCACTCCATCACGCCGGCATTGATCGCCTCGATCTTCGCCAGCACGTTGTTCAAGTAATTCAAGCTCTTGATGCGCGGGTTCACCGCCTCGACGTGGTTCCGCAGCGTGCCCACCGTGATCACGGAAAGACCGGTCTCATAAAGCTTGCGCGGGTAGAGCTGTATCTTCGCGGCGATGATGATCACCTGCGGATTTTTGCAGAGATAGGGATTCAAGCCCAGCTCCCCCACACCGCGCGTCACCACAAGTCGGATGTAGCCGTCCCGAATCTTGTTCGCCGCGCAGGTCTTCACGACGGCCTTCGCCATGTCGGCCTTCGTCATGGGAATGGTCATGGCGATTGCCTGCGCGGAGCGGTAGAGGCGGTCCACATGCGCGTCGAGCATGAAGACGCGGCCGTTATACGCGCGGATGCCCTCGAACACCCCGTCGCCGTAAAGCAGACCGTGGTCGAAGACCGACACTTTCGCGTCTTTTTCGGGCACCAGTTTTCCGTTCAGATAGATTTTCATTCCATTCCCTTGATCGTGTGCGAGGGCTGTTTCATTACGGGCATTGTATCCTTGCCCATCCCGCATGACTAGGGTCTTCCGGCGTTCGCGGCCGGCGCCTCAGGAATAGGGTCAGGACTGCAGCACGCCATCGCGCAGGTACAGCCGTCGGTCGCAGAGGGCGGCGACCTCCTCGTTGTGCGTCACCAGCACGAGCGTATGCGCGCGTTCGGCCGTCAGCGCAAAGAGGTAATCCAACACCTGCCGCCCGGTCGCCGAGTCCAGGTTGCCGGTCGGCTCGTCCGCCAGCAAAGCCGCGGGCTCGTTCATCAGCGCGCGCGCCAGCGCGGCGCGCTGCTGCTCGCCGCCGGAAACCTCGACGGGCCGGTGATGCAGACGGTGCGACAACCCGACCCGGTCGAGCAGCGCCTTCGCCCGCTCGCGCAGCGCAGCCACCCGACCCAGCGCGCCCGGACGGCTCAATGCGGGCAGCATCACGTTGTCCAGCACGTCCAGCTCCGGCAACAGGTGATACGCTTGAAACACAAACCCGACCCGCTGCGCGCGGAACTCCGTCCGCGCCGCGGCGGACATTGCGTACACATCGATGTCCTCGAACCGGACCGATCCTTCATTCGGCCGGTCCAACCCGCCGAGCGCGTGCAGCAACGTGCTCTTGCCCGCGCCGCTCGCGCCGGTGATCGCCAGCCGCTCGCCGCGCCGAACCTCCAGCGAAACGCCGCGCAGCACCGGAATGCGCACACGCTCCAGTTCGTACGTTTTGTGCACGTCACGCGCGACAATCTGAATCGGAGCCTCATTCATAGCGCAACGCCCGCACCGGATCGAGACGGGCCGCCCGGTAGGCCGGAATCACGCCCGCCAGCGTGCAGATGACCAGCACCGATCCCGCCACAATCCCGATATCCGCAAAAGAAACCGCTGCGGGGATTTCGTTGAGGTGATAGAGCTCCTTCGGAAACAACTCCATGTTGAACCGGTACGAGAGCACGTGCAGCAGGTGGTTTCGGTAGCGCAGCACCAGCAGACCCGTCGCCACGCCCAGCGCCGTGCCCAGCATGCCCTCGATCCAGCCCTGCCAGATGAAAACCCCCATCACGCTGCGATTCGAAAACCCAAGCGCCTTGAGCAACCCGATCTCGCGCGTCTTCTGAACCGCCACCGTGATCAGCGTATTCGTGATGCCAAATGCAGCGACCACCGTGATGAAAATCAGCAGAAAAAACATCATGTTCTTCTCGACGCGCAACGCGGCGAACAACTGGCGGTTCTGTTCCATCCACGTCGTCACCTGTAGATGGGGAGGAAGCACGGACTCGATTCGTTTCTTGACCTCGTCCGCGCGCAGCGGATCGTCCGACATCACCTGAATGGCGTGCACGCCATTCTCCAACTTGTAGAGATCGCGCGCACGGTCCAGCGATGTGAGCACAAACCCGATATCGAATTCCCACATGCCCAGATCGTACAGGCCGGCGACGACGAATTCCTCCGGCAGATACATCTCATCGCCCGCGACGAAATGCTGCGGGGAATAGACCAAGACCGTATCGCCGACCGTCGCGCCGACCTGCCGGGCGAGGTCGCGGCCCATCACGAGCCGATCATCGCTCACGTCGAATTCGCCGCGGACCATATGCTCGGGAATCCGGCTCACCTTGCGCTCGTGCGCCGCGTCGATCCCGCGCGCGATCGGGGTATGGACGCGGTCGCCCTTCTGCAAGAACACCAGCCCCTGCACCACAGGCGCCGCGCCCGAGACCCCGGGCAGCGCCTCGAGCTGCTCGATCAGCTCGTCCGCATTTTCGATCGGCTCGAACCCGCTCACGGTGATATGCGCATTGAAGCTCAAAATCTTCGAGCGCCACATCTCGTCGAACCCGCTCATCACGGACAGCACAATCACCAGCACCGCGACCCCCAGCAACACACCCAGCACCGAAATGATCGTGATAATCGACTGGAACGTGCGCTTCGGCCGCATGTAATGGAGCGCCAGAAAAAGGGAGAAGGGCAACTGCATGACCGCCCGTTATACGCGGAATCTCCGCTCGCTCAATGCAATATGTGCAGCAGCCTCTGCGCGGCCACGCCCGAGGGTCCAACGATTGAGAGAAAAGCGCGGGAAAGCTTCACGGTCCGTAAACAAGAGGCCCCACAGTGTAGAGTCATTGCAAAAGAAACTGCATAACCCGCCATCACAGCGCATCGAACGGGCTGCGAATCCCCACACCGGTGTGTCGAGCCGTGTGCAAATAGATTTGCGTGGTGGAGATATCCGCGTGCCCCAGCAAGTCTTGCACATCCCGAATGCCGGTGCCGTTCTCCAGCAGGTGCGTGGCGAAACTGTGCCGCAGCGTGTGCGGCGAAATTCGTTTGGTGAACCCCGCCCGCTCCACCGCCTCGCGGATCGCTTTCTGGAACGTCACATCCAACACGTGGTGCCGCCTGGAAATGCCCTTCCGATGATCCCGCATCAGCAATCGAGACGGCCAGAACCAGAACCAGATAAACTTCTCACCGGCCTTTGGCCACTTCCGTTCCAACGCCTCTGGAATTTCAACGCCGGGAAGCCCCGCCGCACGGTCCTGCTTGTACAGCTCGCGCAGGCGATCCCGATGCGCGCGCAAGGCCGGAACCAGCTTCGGCGGAATCATGGTCAGCCGGCTCTTGCCCCCTTTGCTGAATTGAACTGAGAGCTGCAGTCGGTCGAGATCGACATCCTTGACCCGCAACCGCAACAGCTCGGTCAGCCGCAGACCCGCCCCATACATCAACTGCGCCATGAGGCGATAAGTGCCCGACATGTTCTCGAAGAGCCGCCGGCATTCATCCTGCGTCAACACCGTTGGAACCTTGCGGCCGCGCCGGGCGCGTTCGAAATCGCTGAAATCACCCGGATCCCGCTTGAGCACCTCGCGGAAGAAAAAGACCACCGCGTTGAGCGCCTGCGCCTGTGTCGCCACGGAGACCCGCTCCTTCACGGCCAAATCCGAAAGCCACTCGCGCACGTCGCGATGGTCCAGTTCATCCACGGATTTGTTGCCGCAGGCTGCGATAAATCTTCGACACCACGCCCGGTAGGTCTTCTCGCTTTTCCAAGCCAGATTCCGCTCGCGAATTCGGCGCACCAAGGCTCGTTCCCACGGCGGCCCGCCGAGATCCTTCGCCCCGGCAGTGGGCACATCATTCATCTCGTAGACTCGGTAACCTTCAACTCGACGCGCCCCAGGACGTGCTTCACCGGCGTCGTTCTTCCGGTCAAATTGAGCGAGAGACGCCGCTCTTGATTGCGCACCAACCGCATCGCCGGATACAATTGCATTTGACGCACGCATACGGGCAAGCCCGGCGCGGTAATACCACCGCAGCGCCTCCTGTCGAATAGCAAACCGCTCTGGCGACAAGTATGACTGTTTCCACGCCAAATGCTCCTTGAACACCTCGGCAATCGGCTCTTTCCCCTTCTCGCGCAACCAGTAAAGGAATTTGACGATCGCCTCCCGATAAGCCCGTTGCCGTTCCGGCGGTACCTCTTCGCGAAGCGCCGCATCCCAATCGTCAAACGTTATACGCCTGCCATCCATCGCACGCCTTTCGACCAGCAGCACAGCCATGAAGTAGGCTTTTACGGAGGCGGATAGCCCCCGTGCCACATCGGCAAACTGCTTGGCTGGCAAAAAGCCTACAGATCGAAGGGCCAGTAAGCCATAATAATTTGGTCATACGCGATTTATTCTTGCCGCACCCCCTCCATGCGCCCATACTCCGGTTCATAAAACCGGCTCGTCCCCGCCCCCGCGAAGTACGGCCAATAACACTGTTGGCCTGATAAATGAATCAAGAAACCATCAATTTCTGGATTGCGATTTGGGGCGCGATTACGGGGACCATTGCACTCCTCATCGAATACTTCGCCTTCAGGCGCGATCGTGCCCGC
>CALGMT010000059.1 GCA_937958885.1 uncultured bacterium
GGCACGTCGCACGTGTCGAGCTCCTGCCGGATGCCCGCCATGATCACGATCGCGAGCATGAACCCGATGCCGGACGAAATCGCGTACACCAGCGTGCGATCGAGGCCCCACGCGGCGCCCGCGTCCGGACTCAGGTTCTTCATCACCTCGAGACACACGAAGAGGATCAGACAGTTCGTCGTGATCAGCGGCAGAAATACGCCGAAGGCCTTGTAGAGCGGCGGGAAGAACTTCCGCACGTACATCTCGACGAGCTGCACCGTCGCCGCGATCACGAAGATGTAAACGATATAGCTCAACACGCTCAGGTTCGCCGTGCCGGTGATATCGGGACGCACCAGGTGCACAAACCACGTCGATACCGGCGCGCCCGGCTTGAGCACGAAATACGTCAGGGTCCAGCTCAACAATGAGGCGATCGTGACGACGAACGTCACCGCGCAGCCCATGCCGAACGCTGTGTCCACTCGGCGCGACACCCCGATGAACGGACAGATGCCGACGAAATAGTGCAGGACCATGTTGTTGATCAGCACCATCGTCACGACGGTAATCAGCATGGTTCCGAGATAGCTCATGCCGCGGCTCCCGTCTTGGCCTTGCGTGAGGCCTGGATCCAGTTCACCGCGCCCATCAGCACGCCGAGCGTCAAAAAGGCGCCGGGCGGGAGGATCATCACCACCCATTCGTCCCATACCGCGGGCGAGGTGTCCGGAATCACGCGCCAGCCCAGCCACTGGCCGAACCACGTGCCGAATCCCAGCACCTCGCGCACCGTCGCAATGCTCGCGAGGCCGATGCCGAATCCGATCGCCTGCCCCGCCGCATCCGCGGCGGCAGTCAGCGGGCTCTGCTTCGACCCACAGATTTCGAGGCGCGCAATAATTGCGCAGTTCACGATGATAAGCGGGATGTACGGCCCGAGCTGTTTGCTCATGTTGTAGAGATACGCCGCGAGCAGGCGGTCCGCGATGGTCACAAATGTCGCGATGGTCAGCGTAAAAACGAGGATGCGCAGGTGCGGCTTCAGCAGCGGCCGAATCAAACTGATGATGACATTCGAGCACGTAAGCACGAACAGCACCGCGCCCGCCATCGTGACCGCGCCTTCCATCGTGTTCGTCACCGCGAGCGCGGGGCACATGCCGAGGATTTGTCGATAGACCGGATTCTCCGGAAGCAATCCGTTCCAGAAGCGCTCAATCGGCGTAGGATCGGTGCGGCTCATGGCGTGCCCGCCTCCTTTCGCCACTTCGCAATCGCGGTGTTCACGATCGCGACCACCGCCTCGGAGGAAATCGTTGCGCCCGTCACGCCGTCCACCTGCGCGGGCCGCACGGCGCCGCTCTTCGTGACGGACAGCGGCTCCGTCGCCGGCTTGCCCGCAAACTGCGCGCGCCATTTCTCTTTCGTGATAAAGTCGCCGAGGCCGGGCGTTTCCTTTTGGTCCACGATATAGAGCCCGGTAATCGTCGCGCCCTCGCGGTCCAGCGCAACCAGCAATTCGATCCGATCCGCAAAGCCCTGGCCCGTCGCGGCGAGCACGCGACCCACCTCGCGTTCCTCCGCATCCAGCGCTCGGAATGTGCGCAACGCGCCGATCGTCTCCGGTACGCCAGACACCGCGCCCGGCACGAGCGTCGGAATCTGGCCGAGCGTATCCGCGAGCTTGTTCGCGTCGATCCGCGGCTGGAGCGCGCCCTGCACACCCGCCAGCGCCGCGCCGAACATCAGGCACAGCACGATCACGAGCCAGGCTTCTTTGATGTAGTTCGATTTCATGGTCGAACGTTCAGGTGTTCATCTCCCGTTTTCCGTCTTCCGTTTTCCGTTTTCCGTTTCATCGCCCTTCGGGCCTTGTTTTGAGGAAAACCCACCATGGCCTTCGGCCCCCCCTCCAACGGAGGGGATTTAGGGGTGGGTTCCCCAACCATCACGAACCTCTCCAGAGTCCTCCTCATGCCGTCCTCACCGGCATCGGCCCGCCGAGCGGCGTCGGAATCGTCCACCGATTAATCAGCGGTACCACCGCGTTCATAATCAGCACCGCGAACATCACGCCTTCGGGATAGCCCGTCAGCTTTCGGATCACGATCACCAGCGCGCCAATGCCCGCGCCGAAAATCCACTTGCCGCGCGGCGTCAGCGGACTGCTCACCGGATCCGTCGCAATGAAGAACGCGCCAAACACCAGCGCGCCGCCGCTCAGCTCATGCAACACCGTCCACCCGCCGCTCACCCCGAGCAATTGGATCACCAGCGCAAACAACGCCGCCGTGCCGATCATCGACGCGGGAATCTCCCACGAAGCCGCGCGGCGGAAGCAGAGATATAAACCGCCCACCACGCTCGCCAGCGCGCTTGAGGTGCCGTACGCGCTTTCCCCAATACCCGCAAACAGCAACGTCAGCGGCGCGACCATCCCCTCCGCCTTGAACGCGGAGAGCGGTGTCGCCATCGTCACCCCGTCCACCGCCGGCACATACGCCGCCGCGCCAAGCGCGGCGGGAAACGCGACGATCGCAAACGCGCGGCCCACCATCGCCGGATTGAAGATGTTCTGACCTAACCCGCCATACGCCATCTTGCCGAGCCCGATCGCGACGAGCGACGCAACGAAGACGATGTGCCACGCCGTATTCGCCGGAAACGACAGCCCGAGGATCAACCCCGTCAACAGCGCCGACCCGTCCCCGAGCGTCGCGCGCCGCCCGCGCATCGCCTGGAACATGCCCTCCGCCCCCATGCACGTCGCCACGGCCAGCAACAGCTTGAACGCGGACGCATGCCGAAATGTCGCCACCTCGATCAAGACCACCGGCATCAGCGCGCCGATCACGTCGAACATCATCCGTCGCGTCGTTAGCGCCCCGCTCGACAGATGCGGCCCCGGCGCCACCGCCAACGCCGGCGCGCTAGGCGCGGGTGCGCTTGAGGGAGCCGGCGGAGGAGGCGTCCCTTTCGCTTCTGCCGTTGTGCTCACTTCGCTCATACTCGCCCTGTCGCGTTAAACATCTTTCCCAATCGCCTTGCCCATCCGGATCAACTGAACCAGCGGGATACTCGCGGGACACACATACGCGCAGCACCCGCACTCGCAGCACACCCGAAGGTGATACGCGCGCGCGGTCTCCCAATCGCGGTGCCGCGAGGCGAGCGCAATCTTCGTCGGCACCAGCCGAAGCGGACACACATCCACGCAGCGCCCGCAACGCACACACGACGTCTCCTCGCTGCGGCGCACATCCTCGCGCGTAAGCGCGACAATCCCGCTCGTGCCCTTCGTCACCGGCACATCCAGCGAATTCAGCGCAAAGCCCATCATCGGTCCGCCCGCAATCACGCGCGCGGTGTCGGGTTTCAAGCCTCCGCAAAACTTGATCAAGTCGGCGATCGACGCGCCAATCGGCGCGAGAATGTTTTTCGGCTGCGCGATCCCCGCGCCGGTCACCGACACCACGCGGTGCGTGAGCGGGCGGTCGCGCAGCGCCGCCGCCGCCAGCGCAGTCGCGGTGCCGACATTGATCACGACCACCCCGACATCGAGCGGCAACCCGCCGTTCGGCACGACGCGGCCGAGCACCGTGGGGATCAGTTGCTTCTCGCCGCCCATCGGATACTTCGTCGGCGCGACCGCGACGGTGGCGCCATGCTCCGCCGCGACGGGGCGCACCACGTCGATCGCATGCGGTTTGTTGTCTTCGATGGCCATCACCACCCGCGTCGCGCCGCACGCGCGCGCCGCAAGCAGCGCGCCCGCGACAATCGCGCCCGGCGCTTCGAGCATCAGCCGATAGTCCGACGTCAGATACGGCTCGCACTCGCACCCATTCACCAGCAGCGTGTCCACCGGACGCTTTTCGTTGCGCGCGAGCTTGACGTGCGTCGGAAACGCCGCGCCGCCTTCGCCGACCAGTCCGCCCGCGCGACATTTCGCGACGATCGCCGCCGGATCGATCGCGCCAATGTCCGCGAACGGCCACGGGCCGCCGAGCAGCGTCTGTTTCAGCTCGGCGGGATCAACCTGCGTCGGACCGGATTTGATCGGCGCGGTCTTCACGTGCCGCCCGTTCGGCAGCGTGGTGACGCCGCCGATTTGCGCGATGCCGTTGACCGGCGCATGGATCGGAGCGGAGACGAACGCCTCGGCATCCGCGATCACCTCGCCCCACTTCACCTCCTGCCGCAGCTTGAGCTTGCTGACGCACGGCGCACCGGCGTGCTGGTGCAGCGGCACGGTGAGCAGGGCCGGCGTCGGCAGCACTTCAATCGGCATGTCTTCCGCGAAATGCTTGCGTTCCGGGGGATGCACGCCGCCCGCAAAAGGTCGAAGCGAAAGAGAAGCGGTGAGCGCGGCAATCATGACGCAGCCCCCCAGCGCCATCGCAGGAGACGCAGCGCGCCCTGCGCGATGATGACGCCGATGGCGAAGCCCATAAGCGCGCCAAGCGCCTGGCTGACGCCGTTGGCGCCGGCGCGCACCGCGCCATACGCCGCCGCGGCAAGCGGCAGGACAAACACCAGTACCGCGCAAACGGCGAGCCGCGCGCCGCACGGCGAGCCGGGCGGCGCGTCCGGTATGCCCCGGCCGCCGCACATCCCGCAATTGCCGCCGCAGCCGCGGGCGGGCGTCGCCGCGTCCTGTGGAGAATGCGCGCTCATGACCGGGTTCCGGATTCGCCTATTCTTCTATGCTGATGCACGTCACGGGGCAGTTCGCGACGCACTCGCGGACCACGTCCTCCTTGTCGGCAGGGACCACCTCTGCGATCACCTTCGCGATGTTGTCATCGCCCAGCGCGAACACCTCGGGACAGGTATCGCTGCAAACCGCACACCCCGTGCAGGCGCTTTCATCAATTTTGACTTTCATAGTTTCTACTCCTCCAGATCCGGCGTCGGTATCGACGCCGGTACATTCCTCAAATACCGGCGCGCAGCACCGCCTTGTAGCTCTCGATCGTCTTGATGTAATTCGCGCGCTCGAACGCCGTCGGGTCTTCCACATGCTGCTGGCTCATGCAGCCCTTCATCTGCCGGATCGACTCGTATTCGTGCACCTCCATCCAGCTCCGCAGGTCCCACAACATCTGCCCGATGTGCGCAAGGCCGTTCTGAAGCAGCGCCGAGGTGGTGAACACCGCGTCCGCGCCGGCCATTACATATTTCACGATCTCTGTAGAGCTGTGCACGCCGCGCGTCGCGCCGAGCGACGCCTTGACGCGCCCGCGCAAGATCGCGATCCACATCAGCGGCAGACGGACCTCATACGGCGCGCTCAAGCTGAGATGCGGACGCACCTCGCGCTCTTCGATATTGAAGTCCGGTTGATAGAACCGGTTGAAGAGCACCAGCGCATCCGCGCCCGCTTGATCGAGCCGCATCGCGAAATTCGCAAACGAACTGAAGAACGGGCTCAATTTGACCGCGACCGGAATCTTCACCGCAGCCTTCACCGCGGTCACGATATCGAGATAGCGCTGTTCGACATCGCTCGCCGTCATCCGGGGATCGGTCGGCGTCCAATAGATGTTCAATTCAAGCCCGTGCGCGCCCGCCTCCTCGATCTGTTTGGCGTACGCGATCCACCCTTCGTTCGTCATGCCGTTCAAGCTGCCGATGATCGGAATGTCGCACGCGTCCGTCGCTTTCGCGATGATTTCCAAATAGCGGTCCGGCTTCACGGCGTAGTCTTCGCGCCGCGGGAAATACGACAGCGACTCCGCGAAACTGTCCGCGCCCGCCTCGAGCGCGTAGTCCAGCACGGCCGCCTCCTGCCGCAACTGTTCCTCGAAGATCGAGAACAGCACAACCGCGGACGCGCCCGCGTCTTCCAGCCGTTTGATCTTCTCCGGCGACTCGGACAACGGCGAGGCCGACGCCGCGAGCGGATGCTTCAGCTCCAACCCCATATAGGTGGTGCGCATGTCCATGGTCAGTTCCCTTTCACTTGTTCGCCGCGGAGACTCGGCGCCCGCGGCGGCCGCCGGAATTTCCATGCTCTGTAAAAACTTTTTTTAAAACTTCCATGCTCTGTAAAAAATTAATGGGGCCGTTCAACCTGCGGCGCGCGCCGCAAGATCGGCGTGGACCTTCCATCGGGCCTTCACGTCCTCCTGCGCCAGTTGCAGAAGCCGCGCGGCCTCGGCCGGTTCGCTGTGGCTCAACATCCGGTAGCGCACTTCGTTATAGGCGTAGTCCTTCAGCGGCAGCGCCGGCGGCTTCGAGTCGAGCTGGAAGCCGTTTTGCCCCTGCGCGGCGAGTTCGGGGTTGTACCGATAAAGCGGCCAGTAGCCGGTGTCCACCGCGAGCTTCTGCTGCTTGAACCCGAGCGCCATGTCGATCCCATGCGCGATGCAGTGGCTATAGGCGATCACAAGCGACGGCCCGTTGTACGCCTCCGCCTCGACCAGCGCGCGCAGGGTCTGCCGCGGATTCGCGCCCATCGCGACGCGGGCCACATAGACGTTCCCGTACGCAATCGCGAGCAGGCCGAGATCCTTCTTGCCCGTCTTCTTCCCGCCCGCCGCAAATTTCGCGACCGCGCCGCGCGGGGTCGCCTTCGACATTTGGCCGCCGGTGTTCGAATATACCTCGGTGTCGAGCACGAGGATGTTCACGTCGCGCCCGGAGGCGAGCACATGGTCGAGCCCGCCGTAGCCGATGTCGTACGCCCACCCGTCGCCGCCCATGATCCACACGCTGCGGCGCAACAAATGGTCCGCGATCGGCAGCAACAGCTTCACCTCGGGCCGGTCGAGCGCCGCGAGTTTCTTCTTGAGCGCCTCGATCCGCGCGCGCTGCGCCTGCAGTTCCTCGCGCGTACGCTGCGGCGCGTTGAGCAGCTCCTGCACGAACGCGTCGCCGAGCGCGCCGCCGAGTTGCGCGAGCAGCTCGCGCGCGAACTCCGCGTGCTTGTCGATCGTGAGCCGGTAACCGAACCCGAACTCCGCGTTGTCCTCAAACAGCGAATTGGACCAGGCCGGACCGCGCCCGTTCGCGTCCGTCGCCCACGGCGTGGTCGGCAGGTTGCCGCCGTAGATCGACGAACAGCCTGTCGCGTTCGCGACGATCATCCGGTCGCCGAACATCTGGCTGACGATCTTCACGTACGGCGTCTCGCCGCATCCCGTGCACGCGCCGGAGAACTCGAAGAGCGGATCGAGATATTGCAGGTCTTTCGCCATCGTCAGATCGATCTTCGCCGGAACGCCGTCTGCAAGGGCCTCGTAAAAGACCTCATTCGCGCGTTCCTGTTCGAGGATCGGGTCCTTTTCCTGCATGTTGATTGCGCGGAGCGCGGCGTTTTCCTTGCTCTTCGCCGGGCAGACGCTCACGCACAAGGAACAGCCGGTGCAGTCCTCGACATAGATGTGCAGCGTGTAGCGCGTGCCGGGCGCGACATCCTTGCCGCGCAGCGCGGCAGACTTGAACCCCGCGGGCGCACCCGCGAGCGAGGACTCCGGATACATTTTCGACCGGATGCAACTGTGCGGGCATACCAATCCGCACATGCCGCACTGCGTGCACACATCGGGCAACCACACCGGGACCGTCTGTGAAATGTTGCGTTTCTCCCACTTCGTTGTCGCGGTCGGATAAGTGCCGTCCACGGGCAGCTTGCTGACCGGGATTTCGTCGCCGAGTCCCTGCATCATCAGCGCCTCGACCTCGCGCACGAATGCGGGCGCCTTCGGCGAAACCGTCGGCGGCAGCGGCGCGGTATTCGTGACAGCGGCGGGCACCTTCACCTCGTGCAGGTGCGCCAGTGTCTGGTCCACCGCCTCGAAGTTCTTCTTCACCACGTCATCGCCTTTTCGGCCGTAGGTCTTCTTGATCGCTTTTTTGATCTGGCCGATCGCCTCGTCGCGCGGCAGCACGCCGGAGATGGCGAAGAAACAGGTCTGCATGATCGTGTTGATGCGGGTGCCCATCCCCGTTTCGCGCGCGACGGTGTAGGCGTCGATCACGTAGAACTTCATTTTCTTTTCGATGATCTGCCGCTGCGCGCGGCCGGGCAGCCGATCCCACACCTGGTCCGCCCCGAACGGGCTGTTCAGCAGAAATACGCAGCCGGGCGCGGCGTGCCGCAACACGTCCGTCTTTTCAAGGAAATTGAACTGGTGGCAGCCGATGAAATTCGCCGACTGAATGAGGTACGTCGAGCGGATCGGGTTCGGTCCGAACCGGAGGTGCGACACCGTCTGCGAGCCGGACTTTTTCGAGTCATAAACGAAGTAGCCCTGCGCGTAAAAATCCGTCTCCTCGCCGATGATCTTGATCGAGTTCTTGTTCGCGCCGACCGTGCCGTCCGCGCCGAGCCCGAAAAACATCGCGCGCACCACGTTGTCCGGTTCGATGATGAAGCCAGGATCGTAATCCAGACTCGTGTGCGCCACGTCGTCTTTGATGCCGACGGTGAAATGATTCTTCGGCTTCGGCTTCGCCAGCTCGTCGAAGACCGCCTTCACCATCGCGGGCGTAAATTCCTTCGACGACAACCCGTAGCGCCCGCCGATCACGCGCGGCATCGCCGGCATCGGCAATGCGCCCTCGGCCATCCCTTCCGCCAACGCGGTCAACACATCTTGATACAACGGCTCGCCCGCGCCGCCCGGCTCTTTCGTGCGGTCCAACACCGCGATGGCCTTCGTCGTCTTCGGCAGCGCCGCCAGGAAATGCCGGACCGAGAACGGCCGGAACAGCCGCACCCGGACGTATCCGATCTTCTCGCCCCTATTATTAAGGTATTCGACAGTCTCGTGCGTCGTCTCCGCACCGGACCCCATCAGAATCACCACCCGCTCCGCATCGGGCGCGCCGTAATACTCGAACAGCCCGTATTCGCGCCCCACGATCCCCGCGAACTTCTTCATCACCTTTTCAACAATCCCCGGCGCCGCCGCATAAAAGGGATTCACCGTCTCTCGGCTCTGGAAATATACATCCGGGTTCTGCGCCGTCCCGCGCAACACCGGCGCCTCCGGATTCAATGCACGATTCCTATGCTGGAGCACGAGTTCGTCGTCGATCATCGCACGTATCTCGCTATCAGAAAGCAAGATAACCTTATTCACCTCGTGCGATGTGCGGAACCCGTCAAAGAAGTGGATGAACGGAATACGCGATTCGAGCGAGACCGCCTTGGCGATGAGCGCCATATCCATGCACTCCTGCACGGAGGCGGAACAAATCATGCCGAAACCCGTTGCCCGCACGGACATTACATCTTGGTGGTCGCCGAAGATCGAGAGCCCTTGCGTCGCGAGCGCGCGGGCGGACACATGGAAGACCGTCGGGGTCAGCTCCCCGGCGATCTTGTACATGTTAGGAATCATGAGCAGCAGGCCCTGCGACGCGGTGAATGTCGTGGCCAGCGCCCCGGTTTGGAGGGCCCCGTGGACAGCGCCGGCGGCGCCGCCCTCGCTCTGCATTTCCACCACAAGCGGGACCGTGCCCCAGAGGTTTTTGCGCCCCTCGCTGGCCCATTGATCGGCCAGTTCGCCCATGTTCGAGGAGGGGGTGATGGGATAGATCGCGCACACCTCCGCGGTGGCATAGGCGGCGTGCGTGGTGGATTCGTTTCCGTCGATAATCGCGATCTGCTTCTTCATCAGGTCCTTCCTCCGTACGCGGGTGGTATCGCCCGCGATTATTTCCCTGAAAAAATGGTGCCGGCGCTGCGCGCCTAGGAGGAGTGCCTGGGGGGGCGGCGAGGATCTCGCCGCTTGAAGACGCGCCTACGCCGGCACCAAATTCTAAATCTGTTGTTTTTCGTCCCCGCCGTCGGCGCCTGCGGCGCCGTATCTCCTCCTTCATTGAGTCAGGCTCAGCGGCTCCTCACTCCGCTTTTGTGAAAAAGAGATTAGGATACGGAGCCGGCGAGCGCTATCGGGGTTCGCCCCGATTTACTCATCAGGGTTCGCCCGATACCACGGGCGCGGCGAACCTGCTAGATTGACAATGGAAACGACATCGGACCCGACCGCCGGCGGCCGGCGTATCGGGAGGGAGAGCGAGCTCGGGATCGTTCACACATCAGGAGGAACCGGTCATGGCGGAAAACGTGATGCACATTATCGATCGCATCCGCGCGGTGCGCGGGCAGCTCGCCGCGCGCTTCGAACGCGCGGGCGCAGAAGCCGCGGACGAACGCGCGCGCATGGTGCTGGACTACATCGGCCGGCACGAGCGCCACATGGCCGAGGCGCTGGAGCGCTATGAGGCCGACGCGCCGCGCGCGGTCCTGGACACGTGGTTCAAGAACACGCCCGGCCGACCGGTCGAGGAATGCCTCGCGCTGGCCAGGCCGGACGCGGAGGACATGGACGAAGCGCTTCGGTCGGCCCTCGCGATGGACAACTGCCTGGTGGAGAGCTTCCGCCGCATCAGCGAAAGCGCCGTCGCGGACGAGGTTCGGGAGTTCTTTCGCAGGCTGGTCGAGATGGAGAACCGAGAAGAACACCGCCTGATCCGCGACGCCATCGAGATGAACGACCTGTAACGCCGCGCCGAGGGAGCATGCCGCGACACCCTCAGGGGCGTGGCGCGGCGTCAGCCTTTGATCGAGGCGCGATAGCGGCGCGGCGCGCGCGGGCCGCCTCGACGAGGCGCTGGAGCATGTGGAGCAAACGCTCGCGCACAATACCCGCCACCAAAAGGCGCGCCACCTCCGGATCGCGCTGCTGCGGCGCGCCGGCGCGCTCGATGCCGCGCGGGCGCTCGCGGAGTCCGCGTTGCGCGAGGACCCGCTCGATCCGGGCGCCCGCGCGGAGGCGCTGCGACTCGGCCTC
>CALGMT010000060.1 GCA_937958885.1 uncultured bacterium
TCCGCGACGACGGGGGCGTCATGTCGGACGAGCGCCGCAGTCTGCTCTCGAAGGAACTCGGCGATGTGCTGTGGTACGTCGCGACGCTGGCCGGGGAACTGGGCCTTTCGATGGACGATATCGCCGCCGCCAATCTCGCCAAACTCGCCGCCCGCAAAACGGCGGGTACCCTCCACGGTTCGGGCGATTTGCGCTGAATCGCCTCGCTTTTTTCGCTCGCCGAGAATAAAACACGGGTGGAGGTCTGGGTGTTGGGCGGCGCGAAAGGACTGTATGGACATCGCGCAATTGGCGGCCGGTCAACTGTTGGATGCCCTGCCGTCGGGGGCCTATATCACGGACTGCGATCGCCGCATTTTATATTGGAACAAGGCGGCCGAACGGATCACCGGCTGGCCGGCCGCGGAGGTGGTCGGCCGGTCGTGTTTCGAAAACATCCTGTGCCACATCGACAAAGACGGGCATCCGCTGTGCGGCAAGGAATATTGCCCGCTCCACCGCAGCATCGTCACCGATCGGGCCGGCGACGAGCCGTTGCTCATCTTCGCGCAGACGCGAAGCGGACGCCGCGTGCCGGTGGAGGTCACCGTTGCGCCGCTCCGAAATGGCGCGGGGCGAGTCGTCGGCGGCATCGAACTTTTTCGAGACGCGACCGATTCGGTGTCCGACATGCGCCGCGCGCGCGTCATTCAGGAAAATACTCTGCGCTGTCCGTTGCCGGAGGACCCGCGCCTCGTGTGTCGGACACACCGCATTTCGCGCGACCTGGTGGGAGGCGATTTTCATCGGATCGAACATCTCGGAGGCCCGCTGTATGCGGCGCTCATCGCGGATGTCGCCGGGCACGGCGTCGCCTCGGCGCTGTATGCGATGCAGTTGCGCGCGCTGTGGGAGGACCTGCGTCCGGAACTGCGCGATCCGGCGCGCGTATGCTCCGCCATCAATCGGCGCGTGCGCGCGATCGCGCCGGACGAAGGCTACTTCGCGACCGCTGTGTATGGCACGCTGGACGTGGAGACGGGGCGCTTTCTCTACGTGCGCGCGGGACACCCGCCGCCGATCATCCGAAGCCGCGACGGGGGGTGCCGGTCGTTGTCCGAGAACGGCCCTGCACTGGGTTTGGTGGAAGATTTCTCCTATCGCGCGCTGGAGGAGGTCGTGGCCGAGGGGGAAACGCTGTTGTTGTACACCGATGGCGCCATCGAGATCGCCGACCTCGACGGACGCGAGTTCGGCATTTCCGGACTCGCGGAAATCGTTGAGGAGGCCGCCGCCGGCGCGCCGCTCGACCTGGCCGCGCTGGAAGACAAGCTGCTGGCGCGCAGCGGGTGCATCCACCTGCCCGACGACGTCACCCTGCTGGCGTTGCATCGGCCGAGGTAGCGCGTCACGGGCAACAGTTGTCGCGTTCAGGTGCAGTCCCGTCGAAGGCGACGGCGATAACGGTGTTCGACAGCGCAATGCGGTCGAGCAGCGGATGCCACGCGTCGGATATGGACAGTTGTCCGCCCATCATTTCGATTTGGATAGGAAGTTGGGGCGGAGGCGGTTCATCGAGTAAAAGCCGCACGTTTCGCGCCGCGATGTGCAGTCCGGATACGCCAACTTTGGGCACATGCGCGGTGATCGCGGTGCGAAACTCAGCAAAGTAGCCCTTTTTCCTGAGCCGGTAGGTAAGCTGCGTCGGCGAGTTGCGATCCGGGGTCCATACCAGTTCGTCCTTCATCGATCCGCCCAGACCGCGAAAGCCTTCCACAAATCCGCGAATGGCAAGTTCGTCATAGGTTCCGAATCGCAGCGTCGCGTCCGTGTGTGCGAGTTCCAAGCGAATGACGGGCGCTCCGTTTCGGACGGTGGTGAGACCTCCGTCATACCAAATTGTGCGATGCGCGGGTGTTGCGAGAGATCCACCCAGGGCAATCGCGGCCACCAGCGCGCCGGAACCTGCCAGCAGGTACCGGCCGGGGCTCACCGCGCGGAGATCGGGGCAATCCTCGCGAGCCGGAATATTGAGCACGGCGTAGTACAGAAAACCGGCAACGAGAAATACCACCACGCCCGCCATTAGCGCGTCCGAGAGAAAATGCGCGCCCGACATCACGCGCGCGGCGCTCATACCGCCGCCTAGAATTAGGGCCAGCGCGAGGGCGAGCGAGGCAAGCACGCGGTGATGGCGGCGTCCGATGAAGTACAGCGCGATAATCGCGAAGGAGGCGGAGCAGTGTCCGCACGGGAATGATTTTCCACTGCCGGGTTCGTCCGGATTGGCGATGGAGCGGTACGAAGACCAGCCGCCGAACTCCGCCACCTGCTTGGGCCGCGGCCGACCCCAAAGTTCTTTCAGCAGCAAATTCACCGCGATGCCGGGGCCCATCGCAATCACGAGGATCAGAAACAGCATATGGATACGGAATCGGCGCAATCGATCCACGAAGTAACTGCAGAAGAGCAGCAACAACGCAATGCCCGCCATCAGCGCGGTGCCGATGCCGGCATACCGGTTGAACCAGATCCATGGCGCCTGCTTCGACAGGGGCCAATGGTGTTCACCTGCAGCTTCAAAAAAAAGACTCGTCACCGCGCGATCGCCCCACGGCACGTGGGATAGGATGACGGCGGCCAGTCCAACCAAGACAGCGGCGACCAATTCGGGGAGCCACATCCGGCGATAGGCCCATGCCCGGCTCCACTGATACCAACGCGGCCATGGGAGGCTCATTGTGCACGCTCCTCGCGCAGCCCGCGGCACACATACACCCAGTACGTTCGTTCCGGCGCGCCCCGGAAGAGGCCGCGACGAGGTCCGATTTCTTCGACGGTCTTGAACTCGCGCTCGACGGCGTCCGGCAGGTTGCGCCCGCGCGCGACGTATAGTGCGTCGCTGCCGGGCGGGTGATGCGCGCGATAGGACGGCCACAGATCAAACTGGTTGCGCGGCGGGCGCTGCGGGATCGTGTAGGCGCGCGCGCGGTCCGGGGCATACCACGTCAACAGCGCGGCGGTTTGGTAATGGCTGCCAATAGCGAAGGCCGCTCCCGTTTCCGCGCGAAGCTCGGCAATCTGCCGCCCGAGATCGCGATGGCCGCGCACGCGTTCGAATGGATCGCGGTTGCCTTCCGCCGGAAAATGGAAAAAGAGCAGGGCGAAATGAACCGCAACGGCGCCTATGACCAGCACGCCGAAGCCCGCGCGCACCCACCTCCGCGCGCGCGGCCGCTGATCGAGGAACGGTTGCCAGGCGGCCACGGTGAACACGAGCGCGCCAATCCACGCGGGCGCAGGCCAGTTCGGCTGGCCGGGCTTGTTGAGCGCCAACAACGAATAGAATGCGAGCAGCGGCAGCCAGAGCGCCATCAGAAAGCGGCGCGCTACAATCGGCACCCCGACGCGGAGCGCGGGCCGCGCCAGCGCGAGCAGAAATCCGATCAACAACCATGGCCCGGCAACGCCGGACTGCCCGCCTAAAAAGGAGGCGAAGGCGCTTAGCGAAAACGACCAGCCTTGATCCAGCGCCCCGCGCTCTTTTAAATGATCGAACGTGATCCATTCATTCTGCGCGTTCCACCACAGCGGCGGAATCAGCGCGGCCAGTGCGACTAGAAGCATTACCCAGAACCCCGGCGCGCACAGCCAGCGGCGATCTTCGCGCGAGAAGATCATCCACAGCATCATCGAGGCGAAAAAGGCAAGCAAGGTCGGCTTGGCGAGGAGGCCGAGGCCGATGGCGAGACCGAGGCCGATCCAGCGCGACCATGTCGGCTGCCGGTGCAGCGCCCACAGCGCGTTCGCGGCCCACACCCATGCGCAGACCGAGAGCGCGTCAATCGTCATCAACAAACTGCCCGCCCAAAACATCGGCGTGACTAATGCCGTCAACAGCGCGGCGAGTCCGATGCGCGGACTGATCAGCTCGCGCCCCAGCCGATAGACGCCCCATCCAGTCAGCGCGGAGCACAGAATCGAAAGCAGCCGGACCCCGCGCTCGGTATCGCCCAACACGGCGGTGCCGAGCGCGATGGCCCATGCGATGCCTGGCGGTTTGCTGAAGTAGCCCGCGGCAAGATGTTTCGACCACAGCCAATAATAGGCCTCATCGCCGATCAGCTCGATCGCTCCGCTCATCCAAAAGCGGATCAGCGTGACGACGGCTAGCAAAACCAGCGCGATCCGGCTTTCCCGCGCAACTCTGCTCATGAATGTGCGCTCTCCTCACGCAGCTCGCGCACCCGTCGGCGCGCAGCGGCTGCACACGTCACGCCGCCCAGAAGTCCGATGGTTACCGCGCCGGCGATGTCGGACGGATAATGTTTATGCGCCGCGACAGAGGCCCACCCGACGGCGACGGAGCCGGCGAATGCAGGAACACCCAACACGGGAAAAAGCTGAATCAGTGTGATCGACATACCCAGGGACGTGCCGGTGTGGCCCGACGGAAAGCTTTGCATATTGTACCTAAACAGGGTCGGCCCGATCCATTCTGTCTTTCCCGTGTGAGGTCGGGGCCGGCCGGTCGAAATGCGGATCGCGTTCACCGCGAGGCCCGACAGACACGCGCCCAGCAGCGTGGCTACCGCAAACACGCGCCAGTCGCGTCGCTCTCGCCAAATGCCCAAGGTGTAAAGCAACCCGCAATACACCAACACATCGCGCCCGTCGCCGAGTCGCCTGATCATGATCGCGGTCCTGCGCGAATCGGTTTGCTGAAAAGGAACGAGCTGATCGCGCACATGAAAGTCCCACTGTCCCACCAGCGCCGTGACGCCCGCGCCGATAAGCAGATAGACCAGCACCCCACGCAGATGGTCACGGAGGAAGTCGCGCGCGTACAGCAGGAGGCGGCCAACGTCGGATTTGAACTCATTCCACATTCGTTGCTTCTCCGGTTCGCACTGCAACGCCGAGCGTGACACGGCTAGATCGCGCGGCGTTCCACCCGTCTACGCGCGTGAGCGAGTAGCCTAACCCCGCGAGCGCCTCGAAGGAGGCTTCTCGCTCCGCGCTGGGCGCGCGCGGTTTTTTGAAATCGATCCGCTGCTCGTGCAGGCGCACCAGCAGCGCGCGGGGACCCGGCTCGCGCGCGAAAGCGCGCACGGTGTCGCCTTCATCAAGCGTTGTCCAGCGCCGGTTGGTGTAAAAGACCAGACTCGGCTCGCGATATCCGCTGAACCCGCAGGGGGCGCCATTCGGCAACTGCGCCAACGCCGGCAGCGCGCGCAGCGTCGGATTGATGGCGCGCAACCCCCGCGCTAGCAGTTCGGTTCCGGCGATGGTGAGCGCGCCGGCGAGCGCGATGGAACTTGCGGTAGGTCGGAAGACCGCGCGCGGCACGGCCATCAAGCCGCCAAGCAGCAGCGCGCCGCCCGCGAGCGCCGCCGCGCCCATTGGCCATGGCCCCATTCGATACGCGGCGGCGGCCGCCGCGGCGAGAATGAGAATTACGAAGCCGACAAGTCCCCGAAGCGCAAGGTCCCACACGCGCCCGAACCGTCCCGCGTCCGCCGCGCCGTCAATCGAGCGGCCCAGCAGCAGGAAAATCGCCGGATAGCAGGGCATGACATAGTGGGGGAGTTTCGTCGCATAGATGCTGAAAAGCGCAAAGGTCGCGAGGACCCAGGCCGCGAGAAAACGCGCCGCCGGCTCGCGTTCGCGCCAAACGGACGCGATGCCGGAAGGCAAGAAACGGGACCACGGAAACAAGCTGATCGGCGCGGAGAGCAGGTAAAAGAAAAACGGCGCGCCGTGTCCCTCGAACGATTCCATCCCGCGCGCGACAACATGCCGACCGAGTCCGATCCGCGCGAATTCGCCGTCCGTTGCCAGCAACGCCGGGATGCCCCATGCAGCCACAATCACGCAGGCGAGGAGGATGCCGGGAAATGCCGCCAGTCGGCCCAGCGACATGCGTTGCCGTCCTGTGAGCAACCAGAAAAGCGGAAGCGTCAACAGCGGGATCAGGATGGCGACAGGTCCTTTTGCGAGAAAGCCGATGCCGAGCGCGCCATACAGCCACCAAAACCAACCGCGCAACGCGGGCCGTTCGGGCGTCTCGCGCAGACGCTCGAACAGCGCCGCCTGCGCTGCCAGCACAGCGAGAATCATCGGCATATCGGCGACCGCTGCGCGGCCGTGCTGGACGATCTGAAAATGGGTCAGCGTCATCACACCCGCGAGCAACCCTGCGCGGGGCGAGAACCAGCGCGCGCCGATGCGATAGGTGAACCACGCGAGGAGAAACGCGCAAAGGATTGACGGCGCGCGCGCGGTCCATTCCGCCACGCCGCCCGCGGCGTAGGCCGCGATCATCATCCAGTAGATCAGCGGAGGTTTGTCGAATCGGTAATCGCCGTTAAAGGTCGGCACCACGGCATCGCCCCGCTCCCACATCTCGCGCGCCGCTTGCGCAAAGCGCGGCTCATCCCGATCGAGCAGCGGCAGCGTGGCGGTGCCCGGCGCGAGCATCGCAAGCGCGATGCCGAAGAGAAGGAGAACGGGTCGCACGCGCCCGCTGACGGCCAGACCCACGGGATCAAGCCAAATGCGGATTGACCTTCGCCCAATCCGGTAGCGGCGGAAGGAGGCCCATCGCGACCACTTCGTCGCGCAGTTTTACGAGGTGGCCATACGATGCCTTGAGTTCCGCGAGTTCCGCGGCTGTGCCCGTCGGCACGACATAGGAAATGCCCCCCTTCGACAACGTAGTCTCCATCGCCATCATAATCCGGGTGAAGCCGTGAGCGGGTTCGTTGACGTAGCAACCGACCGGCCACGAATAGCCCTGGCCGTCCATCACGGCTTTCACCGAGAGCAGCGTCTGATGCGACGGGCTCTGGAATGAACTCCGCCCGCGCAGTTCGATGATTTTCTTGCCGCCCTGTCGGACGTGCTGTTGGATCGCCTTCCACTGATCTTCCGTCAGCGCGGGCGTGCCGATCAACTCTGTCAGCGGTTTGCCGTCGATCTTCGCCGTGCTCGCGAACGGAGCCATCATCTCGCCGTGGCCGCCGTAGGTGCGGCAGCCGGTGACGTTGTCTTGCGCGATGCCGAAATGCTGCGCGAGCGCCGTCTGGAGCCGCGTGCTGTCGAGCGCGGCCAGCGTGCCGACCTTCGACGGATGCAGCCCGCTATGGACCAGCACCGTCAGGCCGGTAATGTCGGCCGGATTGAAAATGACCGCCACGAACTTCGCGTCCGGGCAGTGCGCGCGGATGTCGAGGCCGAGCTGTTTGGCGATCTCGCAATTGCCCTTCAGGAGATCTTCGCGCGTCATCCCCTCCTTGCGCGGCGCGCCGCCGGAGGAGACGATGTACTTCGCGCCTTTCAGCGCCGTCGCGATATCGGTGGTCCAGGTGATGTTTGCGCCGGGGAACGCGCAGTGATACATCTCTTCCGCGGCGCCCTTGAGACCCTTTTCGAACGGATCATACATGCAAACGTTTGGCGTCAAACCCATCGTGAGTGCGGATTGCACGAGATTCGATCCGATCGCGCCCGCGGCGCCAAGAATGACCAGTTTATCGTCGGTGATGTAGCTCATCGCGCTGCTCCTGTTAGGTGTTCGCTGTTTGGATTCCGACCGCGCCTGCAAAAAGTTCCATACTCTGTAAAAACTTTTTTTGAAAGTTCCATGCTCTGTAAAAACGAGTTCGACTCTATCAGCGCGCGGCGATGCGGCAAGCGCGAACGGCGCATGGCGGCGGAACTGCAACGCCAACGGGGAAGGGATTGATGCCCCGCCGCGATTCTGGCAGATTGGACGAAATGGATGTGTTGTTCCCCCAAACATCAGTGACCGACGTTCCGCCGCCGGAGTGGGCGCGGCTGTATCGCACCATGGTGCTGAGCCGGAAAATCGAGGAACGGCTGATCCGGCTGTATCACCAGGCGAAGATTTTCGGCGGGGTCTATACGGGGGTTGGACAGGAGGCGATCGGAGCGGCAGCGACCTCGGCGTCGCAACAGGAAGATCTATTCGCGCCGTTGATCCGCAATATGACAATCCATATCGGGCGCGGCGAGACGACGCTTAACATCTTCCGCCAGTGGCTCGCGCGCGCAAGCGGGCCGACCCGCGGACGCGACGGAAACGTGCACTACGGCAATCTGAAGAACGGCGTGTATACGATGATCTCGCATCTCGGCGCGATGCTGCCGGTCATCGTCGGCGGGGTGATGGCCAAACGCCGGCGCGGATTTGACACGATCGGATTTGGCACGATTGGCGACGGGGGAACGAGCACGGGCGATTTCCACGAGGCGGTCAATTTCGCCGCGGTGTACGACGTGCCGGTGATTTTTTTGATCGAGAATAATCATTTCGCCTACTCAACGCCGCGCGAGTTTCAATACAAGTGCGCGCGCCTGGCGGACAAAGCCGTCGGATACGGCATCGAAGGATACGGCGTGGACGGCAACGATGCGGTCGAAATGCTGTTGTTTTTCCGCAAGCTGGCGGCCGACCTGCGCGCGCGGCCCCGCGCCGTGCTGGTCGAGTGCGACACGCTGCGGATGCGCGGCCACGGCGAGCACGATGATTCGTCCTATGTGCCGAAAGAGTTGCTCGCCCGCTATGCCGCGCGCGACCCGATCAAGGTTGCGCGCGAGCGGCTGACGAACGAGGGCATGCTGGCGGCCGCCCAACTCGATGCGATCGAGGCCGCGTGCGCGGCCGAGGTGGACGCCGCCTATCGCGAAGCGCTCCGCGAACCGCCGCCCGATCCGGCCACGCTCGCGCAGGGAGTGTACGCCGATGGTTGAAATGACCTATCTCGACGCGATCCGCGACGCCTTGCGCGCGGCGCTGCGCGATCATCCGGAGGTCGTCCTCTACGGCGAGGACATCGGGCGGTTCGGCGGCGCGTTCAAGGTGACGCTCGGGTTTCAAGAGGAATTCGGCGCGGATCGCTGCTTCGACACACCGATCAGCGAGTCGGCCCTGTTCGGATCGGCGATCGGGATGGCGACGCAGGGGTTGCGCCCGGTCGTGGAATTGCAATTCGCGGATTTCGGCACAAACGCGCTGCATCACTTGTTGAACAACGCCGGCACCCACCACTACCGGACCGGGGTGCCCGTGCCGATGACCGTGCGCGCGCCGTGCGGCGGCGGATTCGGCGGCGGCCCCTTCCATTCGGAGGAACTCGAGGCGATTTTCTGCCACATGCCCGGCATCAAGGTGGTCTATCCCGCATTCCCGTCGGATGCGCGCAACCTGCTGTATGCCGCGATCCTCGATCCGAATCCGGTCGTGTTTCTCGAAAACAAGTATCTGTACCGCCATGTGAAAGAGCTGGTGCCGCGCGCGATCGAACCGGTCCGCATCGGCGCAGCGCGGATTGTGCGTCCGGGTCAGGAGGCTGTGGTGTTGACCTACGGCGCGATGGTTCACGAGGCGATGCGCGCGGCGACGCGGTTGGCGGGGCAGGGGTATGAGGTGATGGTGATGGACCTCCGCTCATTAAAGCCGTATGACGAGGACGCCATCGTTGCGGCGGCGGCGGCAACCAATCGGGTCCTGATTGTGCATGAAGGTTGGCGCACCTGTGGATTCGGCGCGGAGTTGGCGGCGCTGGTTGCCGAGCGCGCGTTTCACCTGCTCGACGCTCCGGTGATGCGCGTGACCGCGCCGGATGTCCCGGTGCCGTATGCGCCCGAACTGGAGAGCGCCTATCGCCCGAACGCGGAGAAAATCGAAAAAGCCCTCGTGGAGTTGATCGAATACTAGCCCAAACGCGAATCCCCGCCCCCTTAACGTGGTGAAGTAGCATGAAAACAATCCCAATCCTGATGCCGCAGATGGGGCAGAGCGTGTCCGAGGGGACGATCGTCAAATGGCGCAAGAAAGTCGGCGACGCCGTCGCGGCGGATGAGCCGCTGATGGAGGTCGAGAGCGACAAGATCACCGTTGAAGTCGAAAGCCCCGCGGCGGGCACCCTCGCGACCGTGCTCAAAGGCGAAGGCGCCCGCGCGTCGGTCGGCGAGGTGGTCGCCATGATTGAAACGGACCAGGGCGGGACGGAGCCGGCGGAGGCCGGGGCCGCCGAGCCGCCGAAAGAAACGCGGGCGCATCGCCCGCACGCGGGCGGCGATGCCGATCAAATGATGGTGTCGGTCATGGGCGAGGAGGACGAGGGCGGTCTCGCGATGCGGCTGCCCGAGTTGACGCGCGACTGGCTGTCGCCCTTCGTGCTGCGCCTCGCGATGCTCAACAATGTGTCGCTGAAAGAACTTCAGGAAATACGCGGCACCGGCCGCCAGGGCCGCATCACGAAGAACGACCTGCTCACCTACCTCGCGCGCCGTCCCGTCGGCGCCACGTCCCTCGCGCAGGCGACCGGCAAGCCGAAACCCAGCCCGCGCGATGTCGAGAAACTCGGACAAGTCGTGCCGATGACGTCCATCCGCCGCACGATTGCCGACCACATGGTGCAGTCGATCCACACCAGCGCGCATGTGACGATGGTGCACATGGTGGACATGACTCATATTGTCGACCTTCGGAACCGGATCAAGGCATCATTCGAAAAACGGTACGGCGTGAAGATGACCTACACCGCCGTGATGATCTACGTGACCGCCCGCGTATTGAAAGACTATCCGACGATCAACGCCTCGGTGTTTGGCGACAACCTCGTGCTTCGGAACGAGGTGAATATCGGGTGCGCCGTCGCGCTGCGCGACGAGAGCCTCGTGGTGCCGGTGGTGAAGCACGCGGATCGGCGGACGTTCCCCGAGACCGCGCAGGAGCTGGAACGCTTGATCGCGCTTGCGCGCGGCAAGCAGCTCAAGCGCGAGGATGTCGAGGGCGGCACGTTCTCGCTGTCCAACTTCGGCGCATTCGGCAGCATCATCGGCACGCCGATCATCTATCAGCCGCAGGTCGCGATTCTCGGCATGGGCGCGATCGTCAAGACGCCGACGGTGGTCGATGGACAGATTGCGATTCGGGATCAGCTCTATTTGAGTTTGTCCTTCGACCATCGCGTGATCGACGGCGCCCAGGGCGGGCGCTTTCTCAACGCCATCCAAACCCGGACCGAGGCCTTGGCCGAGGCCGATCTCGGCGTCGAGCAGCTATGACGCGATGCAGGGGCGCGCGCATTTGAATCGATCGACTACGCGATGGGGTCGCGCGCCCGTTTTCCGCGGCGAGTGGATAACGACCGGCGAAGCGGGTTCCGCGTTGCGTAACAGCTTGCATCCTACCGCGTTCTTCTGATACACCCGCGCGCATTATGGGTCAAAACCTTCGCACTCGAGTCAAGCAAGCCGCCCGCAAACGCCGCAAAAAGCGCCTCAAAGCGCGCGCGCGCGAGCAGACAAAGAAGTAGCCGCCGCATATTCACGGCTGCGATCACGGCCCCTTCCTTCCGGCGTGACTTGGGGGGCGCGCGCGTGTAGTCTGACGTTGGAGCGCACGCCATGATTCTTGTCTGCGACGACGAACATACGCTGGTCCAGTTCTGCCGGGAAATCCTCGAAAAGGAGGGCTACACGGTGCGGACCGCTCGCGGGGCGGATGAGGCCTATCGCATTCTCCGCGACCCCGAATGCCGCGGGATGCTGCTCGACATGTGGATGCCGGAGTTCAACGGCGCGGGCCTGTTGATGCTGATGGCGGCGGAAGGCGTTGCTGTGCCGGTCATCGTCTTCGCGGACGATCCGACGATGGAAGAAGAGGAAATGCGCCAGTTCCCGAATGTCCGCAAACTGATCCACAAACCGTTTTATCCCGAGGATTTGCTGGCTGCGGTCCGAGAGTATATGCCGAAGGGTTGAGCGCGTGCGCATCGGCTCCCGACAGCTTCTCCCGCTTGTGTGTCCGATGCTGGTGGCGGCATCGTGCGTTTCCAGACCGGGCAGCGGTTCGGCGGGATTCATTCATCAATCGGACGACGCGCTCAAGCCCGTGGTCGCCGTGGTCGATTTCGAGAACAAGGCGAGCTTCTCCGGGCAGTGGAAACTGGGCGCGGGCATGGCCGACCTGCTGGTGAACCAGCTCATCGAGTCGGATCGCGTGGTGGTGCTGGAGCGTCAGCACATCGGCGATGTCGTCGGCGAGATTGTGCGGCAGGGACAGGACTTGTTCCGCGCCGAGGGCCGCGCGCAAAGAGGCCGGCTCAAGAACGCGCAATACTTAATTCGCGGCACGATCACGGATTTCACCGTGACAGGCGATACCTCGGGCTGGTTCGGAACCGAGCAGGCCTCGATCCGAGGGCGCGGCCAACGCGCGCGCGTCGCGCTGACGGTGAAGGTCTCGGATGTGGCGACCGGCGAAATCCTCTCCTCTGTCCGCACGGAGGGCGCGGCGTCGTCGGGCGGACTTGGCGCATCCATCAATTACAAGGGTGTGAGTTTCGGGGGCGACGCTTTTTTCCGCACCCCGCTCGGGCGGGCGACGGAGAGCGCTCTGAACCGCGCCGTGAAAAAGATTCTGCATGATCTGCCGGTTTCATCGTGGCAGCCCCGGGTGGCGGACGTGGTGGACGGCGCGGTGGTCGTGAACGGCGGAAAGGCCGTCGGTGTTCGACCGGGCGCGGAGTTCGCGGTGCGCGGCCCGCCGCGGGAGATCAAGGATCCGGTGACCGGCAATACGATCGATGTAATTCCGGGTAAGGTTTCCGGGCGGATTCGCGTCAAAGAGGTTAAGGAATCGGCATCCTACGCCGAACTGCTCAATGGCAACGCTGCGCGCGGCGATGTGTTGGAACTCATCAAATAAACAGGTGCAATTATGAATAGGCAGTGGATCGTTCTTTCCTTGGGAGCGGTATTGTTCGTCGGGTCCTTTACAGCCTGCGGCGGCGCGAGTCGACGCGCCTCCGCGGAAGCGGAACATGCTTCGAATATCGTCATCATCGAGAATCCGGAACAATTCGACGAGATGATCGCTTCCGCCAAGGGTCTCGTTTTGGTCGATTTTTGGGCGACATGGTGCCCGCCCTGCCGGTTCATGAATCCGATCCTCGCTGAAGTTGCAGCGGAGCAGCAGGACGCATTGACGCTGGCGAAAGTGGATGTGGACAACAACCGCGCGCTGGCCGAGCGCTACAAGATCGAATCGATCCCGACGTTCATCATCTTTCGGGACGGCAAGGCTGTGGATATGAAGGTCGGCGCGTTTCCGAAAGCCGATCTGGTCAAATGGCTCGACGCGAATCGCAGCTGATCGAGCTGTTCGGTAAGGAAGCGATCAGCGCGCATCACCCGCCGACGCCTTTGCCCAGGTGTCCTTCAGGGTCACGGTGCGGTTGAAGACCGGCACGCCGGTTTTGGAGTCCTCGCTGTCGGCGACGAAATAGCCCACGCGTTCGAACTGTACGCGGTCGCCGGGCTGCACCTCGAGCAGCGCCGGCTCCACGAAAGCGGAGGCGATTTTCATCGAATCCGGGTTGAGGAAGTCCTTGAAATCTTTTTCCTCGTGCGCGTCGGGTTCTTCAACCGTGAACAGCCGGTCATACAGTCGGACCTCAACAGGGCGCGCATCCGCGGGAACCCAGTGGATGGTCCCCTTGACCTTGAGGTTTGCTTCGGAGGGCGCCCATCGGCAGGTAATACCGGTGAGCGCGCCGTTCGCATCTTTTTGGACGCCGGTGCAGGCGAGAAAGCCCGCGTAGCGGATGCGGACGGATTTGCCGGGTGAAAGGCGAAAATATTTGGGCGGTGGCGTCTCCATAAAATCGCCGCGCTCGATCAGTAACGCCGGTCCGAACGGAATCCGGCGCGAACCCGCGGAGGGATCTTCCGGATTATTTACGGCCTCGACAAAGGAGGGGAGATCATTCGCATTTTCGATCGTGACCGGCAGCGGGTCCATCACGGCCATTCGGCGCGGCGCGGTTTTGTTCAGCACATCGCGGATGCAGTGCTCCAACAGCGCGACATCGGTGAGGCTGTTGTATTTGGTGATGCCGATTTCGTCGCAGAACGCGCGGATCGCCTCCGGCGGCACGCCGCGGCGGCGCAGGCCGCAAAGGGTCGGCATCCGCGGGTCGTCCCAGCCGCTGACGCGTTTTGTCTGCACGAGTTCGAGCAGCTTGCGCTTGCTCATGACCGTATAGCTCAAGTTCAGCCGCGCGAACTCGGTCTGGCGCGGGCGGACGGGCAGGTCTTCGAGTTGATCGATGACCCAATCGTAGAGCGGGCGATGCACCTCGAACTCGAGCGTGCAGAGCGAGTGCGTGACGCCTTCGAACGCATCCTCCAGCGGGTGCGCGAAGTCATACATCGGATAGATGCACCAGGCGTCGCCGGTCAGATAATGGTGCTCGCGCATGATGCGATACAGGACCGGATCGCGCAGGTGGATGTTCGGCGAGGCCATGTCGATCTTCGCGCGCAGGCACAGCGAGCCGTCCGGGAACTCGCCCGCGCGCATCCGCGCGAACAGATCGAGGCTCTCGGCGGGCGGACGATTGCGGAACGGGCTTTCCTTGCCGGGCCGCGTGGGTACGCCGCGGTACTCCTTCCACTGTTCCTGCGTCAATTCACAAACATAGGCCTTGCCGCGGCGGATGAGGCCGCAAGCGACGTCATACATGCGCTCGAAGTAGTGCGCGGAAAAGTAAAAATGCTCGCCCCAGTCCCAGCCCAGCCAGCGCACATCGGTCTTGATGCTCTCGACGTATTCCATCGACTCCTTCGCGGGATTGGTGTCGTCCATTCGCAGGTGGCATCGGCCGCCAAACTCGCGCGCCATGCCGAAGTCGAGACAGATGGCCTTTGCGTGTCCGATGTGGAGGTAGCCGTTTGGCTCCGGAGGGAACCGCGTCACCACAGGACTGCCTTGGTTTCCGGCCCGCACATCCGCGGCGATCATCTCGCGGATGAAATGGCTGGGTGGGGAAACCGGTTTGTCTTCAGAGGAATTCATATTGAACAGGCGTACATGGGCGATGGGGCGCCCGAAAAGCCGCCATTTGTAGCCGCGTCCGCGGAGGGAACCAGCAAAAAATGGCTCAGCCATCCGTCAAGGGCAGGTAGAGCGTGGCGGTGCATCCCTTGCCCGGCCGCGATTCGAAGACTAGCCCGCCATGGTGCGCGGAGGCAATGCCGAGCGCGACAGGCAGGCCCATCCCCCTTCCGATCCCCTTCGTGCTGGTGTAGGGATCGAACAGGCGCGGCTCCACGTCGGGACTGAGTCCGCCGCCGGAGTCCGTCACGCGGAGAAATGCGAACGCGCCCGATGTCCGTTGTACGACGGGCATCAGGGCATTGAGCTTCGTGCCGGCGAGCTGCTCGATGCCCGTGGCGATCTCCACTTCGCCCGGCTGGTCGCCGATGGCCTCCACCGCATTGGCGACCAGGTTGAGCAGCGCCTGCCGGATGAGACTCGGATCGAGTTTCAGGTTCGGCAGCGCATCGGCCAGCGAATAGCGGATGCGGATGTGCGATCGGATACCGTCTTCAATCGTTGCGCGCGCGTTGTCGATCAGCTCGTTCAGCGAGTAGGACTCAATCCGTGTAAAAGCCTGGCCGGAGCTGATCAACATTTCATTGCTGAGTCGCGCCGCGCGTTCGGATGCGGATCGGATTTCATTCAAGTAGAACGTCAGCAACCCGTTGTCGCGGCATTCGTCGAGCGCCAGCTCGGCATTTCCGAGGATGACCGTGAGCTGGTTGTTGAAGTGATGGGCGACCTGGCCGGTAAGGCGCGCGATATTTGCGAGGTGCCGAGCGGTGTGCGAGTGGCGTTCCGAAACCTCGTGTTGATCTTCAGCAGCTTTCCGCTCCGTGATGTCCAGGATCGCCGCCATCTTGGCGAACGTGCCGTCGGCGCGCGGAATCGGCGTGTTGACGACATAGTACCAGCGGTTGTCGAGCGGACTCTGAATCTCCCATCGGATCGGCTCGCCGTTGAACACGCGTCCGGCCTGACACCAGGGGCAGGGGGCATCGAGGCCGTGCAGCACCTTGTAGCATTTCTCGCCGATGGCGGAGCGGCCGGTGCGTTCGATGAGCCGCTTGTTCATGAACTCAATCGTGAAGTCCGGCCCGCAGATATAGATGAATCCGTCGAATGCCTCCACGATCGCGCGATAGCGCGCCTCGCTGTCGTGCAACGCCGCCTCGACCTGTTTTTGGTGCGTGATCTCGAATGCCGCGCAGATCAGGCCCATGGCGTGGCCGTTTCGTCCCTGCATCGGATCGACGGAAATCCTAAAGTGACGGCGAACGCCCTGAATCGTGACGGCGATCTCCTCCTGCGCCGATGTGTTTTGTTCAAGCGCCCGTTTCTTGAACAGGGCCAACGAGCGGCCCTCTTCGCCAAAGATTTCCTCATCCGTCCGACCGATCATCGCAGCGATTTCGATGCCCGGCGGCGGATTGAAGACCCACGTGTAGCGCAGACCGGTATCCAGGGTGAAGAGCGTGATCTGCGCGCTTCGGACGGCGATCTCCAGTCTCGCCTCGCTTTCGCGCAGCGCCTGTTCGGCGCGGCGGCGCTCCATGATTTCGCGTTCCAGCCATACGCGCTGCTCCTCGATGGCGTCCGCTCGGCGTTGAATCTGCGCATCCAATCGATCGCGCTCGGCTTGTTGGTCCGTGAAATCGAGAAGAAAGCCCTGCAGGTGCGTGATGCGACCTTCGGCATTGCGAATGACGCATGTGGTGTCTTCCATGTGTCGGATTGTACCGTCGGCGGCGATCAGCCGATAGCGCTGGGTGAAGCGATCGCGGCCCTCGGCCATGAAATCTGCGCACTCGGCCAGGATGCGGGAGCGATCTTCCGGATGGACCAAGCCGCACCAGGAAATCGCGCCGGATAGGAACAGCTCGGGGCGGTATCCCAATCGCGCAATGGTGGCGGATATGTATTCTACAGGCCAATCATCCGCCACGCGCCACAACACGAATATGCCGGGCAACTCCGGCCAAGCGTCTTCCAGTTGCCGAAGCCGATCCGCGACGGGGTTGATCATGTCGCCGTCCACGGTGGGATTCTATCCGGCGGCCTGGTTCGCGAATATCGAGGAAACTACTCGTTTTGAGATCGGGAAACGCCCGATAGGCTATAAGCGCGTCAGCGGGTGTGCGGCACGCGGACGAATCGGTTCGTGTCGAACCCGAGCTCGGTGAGGCGGTTCATCAGGCGGGCTTCGAGCGCGGGGGCCAGTTCCGGCCCGCGCGCCATGACCCAGACATATTTCCGGTCATCCGTCGAAATGGCGGTGGCCTGATATTCCTCATCGAGAAAGACGATCAAATACGGGAATCGGATCGGCCAGAAAAACTGAATACGCCACTCGGCCTTGGTTTCTTGGTTGTGAACGAAGGCCAACGAGCGATAGGTTTTGCGCGGTCCGTCCGGCGCGCCCTTGTTGAAGGTGAAGGTGGTGGGGATGCGGCCCTTCTCATCCAGTCGATAGTTCTCGATCGCGTTGTGCGCCCCTTTTTCGAAGGGGGTGAACTGGCCCGCGAGCACGTACCAATCGCCCATGAAGCGCGGGAGATCGACGCGCTCGACGGTAGGCGGCGGCGCGACCGTCGCGCATCCGGCAAGTCCCAACAAGAGCAGCGGGGCGAGGCGAATCATCGTGGTGAATCATATCCGATATCTGAGCGTGTTCAAGAGGGGGTCGGCGCTAATCGAGCGGCGCGCCGGCATCGACCCAGCGGCCGAGCAGGCGGCGCTCCTGCGGCGTGATCCCGGTTTTGTTCGCAAGCGGCATGGTCTGCTGGATGACGGTGCGAATCTTGACGCGATCGGCATAGGCTTTGAGCTGGCTCGGATGATCGAAGTGCACGCCGCCGGTGGCCGCGGCGAAGACGGGATCGGTGGGATGCTCGGAATGACAGGATAGACAGCGGTTTTGCACAATGCTCCAGACGTGATCGAATGTCACCGGCTGCGCATCGGCGACGGGATCCGGGGCGAGGCGGGCTGCGGCGGACGCGCGGCCGCCGAGCGCGTAGATCGCAATCAGCGCGATAACCGCGGCCGCCGTCGTCGCGCCGCAGGCGGCGAGCCATGGTTTCCACGTGAAACGGATGTTCATGAAGTGGCGGATCGCGGCGCTGGCAAAGACCAAAACCAGGAGGATCAACCAGTTTAGCGGGTGGCCGTACAGTCCGCCGAAGTGGTTGCTGATCATCGTGAAGATCACCGGAAAGGTCATGTAATTGTTGTGGATCGAGCGCTGCTTGGCGCGGTCCGCGAGCGCGAGGTCCTGGTCCTGTCCCGCTTCGATCGCGGCGACCATCTGTTTCTGAGAAGGGATGATGTGGAAAAAAACGTTGCCCGCCATGAGTGTGCCGAGCAACGCGCCCGTCATGAGATAGGCGCCGCGCCCGCTGAACTGGTCGTGCATGAACCAAACCGCCAGCACCAGCAGGACGAGCGAGATGAAGCCCTGCGCGCGCGCATTCCGCGCCGGCATGCGCCACAGCAGGTCATACACGAGCCAGCCGCCCGCGATCACTGCTACGGCGAGCGCGACGCCGTCCGCGTAGCCGAGGCGCGGGTTCAGCGGATTGAGCAGATACGCCCCTCGTCCTGAAAAATAGACCAAGATGAGGAGCGCGACGCCGCTGATCCACGTCGTGTAGGACTGCCACTTGAACCAGTGGAGCAGCGGCGGGAGTGTCGAGGCCTGCGCGCGGAATTTTTCGACGCGATAAAAGCCGCCGCTGTGCAGCAGCCACGTCTCGCCGAACTTGGCCGGACCGCCCTCGCCGCTGTCCCGCAGATTGCGGTCCAGCCAGTTGAACAACATCGAGTTGCCCACCCACATGATCGCGGCGATCACATGCACCCAGCGCGCGATCAGACCCAGCCACTCCGACCACTGAGCATCCATAGGCGAAACCGTACTCGTATTCCTAATGCAGTACAAGCAGGCGAAGGGCTTTCAACCCGCGGCAATCTGTGCCATAACCGTCTCATGTCCACGTCGTCCATTGCATCGCTCGGCCTGATCGCGGGCAAGGGGGTCTATCCGCTGGAACTCGCGCGGGCGGCCCGCGCGCAGGGGATCGCGCGCCTGTTCGCCATTGCGTTCAAGGGCGAAACCGACCGCGCGATCGAGCGACTGGTGGACGAGGTTCGATGGCTGCACGTCGGCCAGCTCGCCGCCATGCTCGACGCGCTGAAGGCGAGCGGCGTTTCCCGCGCCGTGATGGTGGGCCAGATCACGCCGACGCACCTGTTCCGCGTTCGCCCGGACCGCGCGATGCTCCAACTGTTGGGCCGTCTCAAGGCGCGCAACGCGGAGACTATTTTTGGCGCTGTAGCCGACGAACTGCGCGCGCTGGGGATCGAACTGGCGCCGGCGAGTTTGTTTATGGATTCGGCCATGCCGAAGCCGGGACTGATCGGCATGCGCCCGCCGACAGCGGAGGAGGAAGCGGATATCCAACTCGGTTTGCGCGTCGCGAAGGCGACCAGCGGACTGGACATCGGACAAACCGTTGTGGTCAAGCAGGGGACCATCTTGGCGGTCGAGGCCTTCGAGGGCACGGACGCCGCCATCCGGCGCGCCGGCGAGCTGGGCGGCCCCGGCGCGGTGGTCGTGAAAGTCGCGAAACGCGGGCACGACATGCGGTTTGACATCCCGGTTGTCGGGATGCACACCTTCAAGACACTCAAACGCGCGGGCGTATCCGCGCTCGCGGTCGAGGCGGGCCGCACAATTCTCCTCGAGCGCGATCGGTTGGCGGAGGAGGCGGATCGGCGGCGGATCGCGTTTGTTGCCATTTCGACGGAGGATTGTTCCACATGAACGAACAGCGTCCGATTCGCATCGGGGTGATCGGGGTTGGCAGCCTGGGCCAACACCATGCGCGCATCTACAGCAGTCTGGAGGGCGTTCAGCTCGTGGGCGTTTATGATGCGGACCAGGCGCGCGCGCGTGAGATCGCGGGCCGGCACGGCGTGCGCGCATTCGACACGATCGAAGAATTGGCGGCTTCCGTCGAGGCCGCGAGCGTGGCGGTGCCGACGCATCTCCACCACGCTGTCGCCGCTGCGTTGATTAAACGCGGCCTGCATCTGTTGATCGAAAAACCCATCGCGGCGACCACGGAGGAGGCGGAGGATTTGGTTCAACAGGCCCAGCAAAAGGGCGTCATTTTGCAGGTGGGGCACGTTGAGCGGTTCAACCCCGTGCTGACCTTTCTCGAAGAGCAGGCGCGGGCGCCGCGGTTCATCGAGGCGCATCGGCTCGCGCCATTCCCGCCGCCGCGCGAGGGGCTGCATCCGCGCGGCACCGAGGTGAACGTGGTGCTGGATTTGATGATTCACGACCTCGAAATCATTCTGCATCTTGTCCGCGCGCCGGTGCGCGAACTGCGCGCGGTCGGGGTTCCAGTCTTGAGCGGCAGCGAGGACATCGCGAACGTTCGCCTGCTGTTTGAAAACGGGTGCGTCGCGAATGTCACCGCCAGCCGGATCAGCCCCGATCGGATGCGGAAAATCCGTGTCTTCACCTCCGACGCCTACCTCTCGCTCGATTACCAGAATCAAGCGGGCGAACTGTTCCACAAAACGTCCGCCGGGATCGCGCGCGAGGAGGTCCCGATCGAAAAGGGCGAGCCGCTGGCGCTCGAGCTGCGGTCGTTCGCCGATTGCGTGCGCCGGCGCGATCGACCGGTGGTCAGCGGCGAGCACGCCGCCGAGGCGCTCAAGCTGGCCGTCGCCATCACCCAGAGCATGCGGCGGGGTCCTTCGTGAGCAACGCCGCACCCATCGGACCGTCGGTCCTCGTGGTAGCGGGCGAACCGTCGGGCGATTTGCACGCCGCGCGTCTGGTCGAAGCCGTGCGGCGCAAGCGGCCGGACGTGCGGTTCTGGGGCATCGGCGGCACGGCGTTGCGCGAGGCCGGCATGGAGATTCTCGTGGATGCGCGCGAGATGGCCGTGCTCGGCCTGTGGGAAGTGCTCATGCGCTATGCGTTTTTCCGGCGGGTTTTCGAGGATCTCCAAAAGGCGACCGCGGAGCGGAAGCCTGATCTGGTGTTGTTGATCGATTATCCCGGCTTTAATCTCCGATTCGCGGCGGCAGTCAAACAGTTGGGCATCCCCGTCGTGTATTACATTTGCCCGCAGGTATGGGCGTGGCATCGCGCGCGCATCGCGCGAATGGCCTCGCTCATCAAACGTCTGCTCGTGATTTTTCCGTTCGAAGTCGAGGAATTCCGCCACACGAGTTTGCGCGTGGACTATGTCGGGCATCCGCTGGTGGATGAAGCGGCGCGCGAGCGCGCCGCTTCTCGCGAGCCGCTGCTGTGGCCTGGCGAACCGCGCGTCGCGCTGTTGCCGGGCAGCCGACGGCAGGAAATCGAGCGAATTCTTCCCGTCATGTGGCAGGCGGCCGGGCTTATTCAACGCGTGAATCCGAACGCGGGCTTTATCCTGGCCGCGGGGACTCAGGAGCTGTCGGAATTCGCCCACGCGCGCGCGGTGAAAACCCCGGGCGGGCCGTCGCGCTACGCCGTCATGCACGGCGTCACGCGGCAGGTGCTCGCGGAGGCCTCGGCTGCGTTCGTGAAGTCCGGCACGTCCACCATCGAGGCCGCGCTGATGAACTGCCCGATGTGCATTGTGTACAAGACATCGCCGATGACCTACGCGGTCGGGAAGCGGCTGATCCGCGTGCCGTACCTCGGTATGGTCAATCTGATTGCGGGCCGCGAGGCCTTCAAGGAATTCCTCCAGGCTGCCGCCACGCCGAGAGCGCTCGCGGAAGGGATCGCGCCGCTACTGTCCGACACGCCCGAACGCCGCGCCGCGCTGGACGCGCTGGCGGAGGTGCGCGCCGCGTTGGGGCCCGGCGGCGCCGCCGAGCGCGCGGCGGATGCGCTGATCGAAGAACTCGACGCGCGTCAGTAATGATATTCGCTGCCGCCGATGAACTCGCGAATCAGCGACTTCCTCGGAACCACCGAATCGTCCATCACCGGATTCACGCCATTGAGCAACTCATAAATCCGCTTCGCGCGGATGTAGGCGTCCTGCCGCTTCGGCTCCTCGCGGTAGAGCTGCATGGCCTCGGGAAAATAGTGGAACAGCTTCGCCTTCAGGATGGGTATCTCATACGGCATCGCGCTGTTGACGACGTAATCCACCGTGCCGATGAACGGGATGATGTTCTTCAATTCGCTGCGCCGCACGTAATGCCAGTGCGCGAGGGTCTGGAGGGGTTGGAGATTCCGGTGCCAACTGTCGCGGATCATGCGCCGCATGAGCCGGTTGTCCGCCCAGCGCATGAAATTGCCCTGGCCGTCGCGCAACTGGCCGAGCGTCTCGATGTATAGGCGGAATTTTTTCGAAGCGGGGATCGACGCCGTCATCGCGTCGTACAGACCGTGCAAGCTGTCGATCAGCAGAATCTGGTTCGGCGCGAGCGTCATTTCGTGCACGTCGAGCGTGCGTTTGCCGGTCTTGAAATCGTAGTGCGGCGTTTTGATCGTCCGCCCTTCGAGCAGCGCAAAGAGATGCTGGTTGATCAGCGAAAGGTCGAGCGCTTGCGGCGTCTCGTAGTCGTAGTCGCCGAACTCGTCCTTCGGGTGCATTTCGAGGTCGAAGAAATAGTGGTCGATATTGATCGCCACGAGCTCCATGCCTGCGGCCTTGAGCGCCTCGCTCATCTTGATCGTGGTCGTCGTCTTTCCGGAGGAGGAGGGCCCGGCGATGATGACGATGCGGACGTCGGGCAGCCGCTCGATCACGAGTTTCGCGCCCGCGGCGACTTCCTCGTCGTAGCGCTCGTCGCACGCCCGAATCAATTCCGGGAAGCGTCCGCGCGCGATAATGCCGTTGAGGCCGTCCACCGTCTCGCAGCCGTGGTCCATGTTCCAGCGCAGGACCTCATAGATTTTCTTGTAGGGGATGTTGTCGGTCGCCTCGATCCGGGCGTCGCGGCCCGCGCGCTTCTGGGCGCGCTCGTGGCGGTACACGATGTAGGCCTTTGCGGTCTTGACGTGGCCGTTCTTGATCAGAACCTCTTCGACGATGTCTTGGATTTCCTCGACCGTCGGCATCGAGAACGGTCCGTACACTTCGACAATGCGCCGCTCGACCTCGCCGGCGAGGTCCTCGGCGAGACCCCGATCCGTGCCGCCGACGGTGGATGCCGCCTTGAAGATCGCGGTGGCGATCCGATCCCGGTCGTATGCCACAATATTGCCGTCGCGCTTGACGATGCGTTCGATCGGACATGCCGTTGCGCTCATGAGGAATCTCCGCTGGTAGAAATTAGAGTCTAGCAGTCCGCCGCATGCGGCGCAATTCAGGGCTGCGGGCCTGTCAAGCCGCGCTGCACATGTCCCTTGCCGACTCGATAGGGGCTGTTAGCCCAAATCATGGCTCAAAATAATATCCCGCACTTCGGGTGCCTTTATGGCGGATAAACCCACCCCGTCCTTCGGGCGCCCCTCCATAGGAGGGGATTGAATAGAGTCCCCTCCTGGGAAGGGTCCGCGCAGCGGGGGTGGTGTTTTGCCCAAACCGCTGTTTTACAAACAAATCAAAAGATCGTGTACCAACAGCCCCGGGAATGGTTGACGTCTCGGGCGGCTGCGGAGGTAGGCTCCGGCTTTGCCTCGGCAGCCTCACCCCCCGCAACGAGATGCGTTCCAAAGCGTTTTACAATCAGGGCCGCAATCCCATGCGCGTGTCATTGCGAAAGCCCGGCGCGCGTTGGGGACGGACCACGCGACTACCAAGCCTCGACAATCTGCTGGACCAGGTTGCGCGCGAGGTCGTTGGCGGCGACGGGAAGTCCGGTCAGCTTTGAGGAACTCAAGTCACCGAGCACGTTGAATACACCCTCGCCGCGCACGATGGGCCGTTCGACGACGACCTGGTCGTTCGCGCGGCGGGTCATCACGATCGACGCCGCCAGTTTGATGCGGTATTGCCGCACATTCGAGCGGTCGGTCGTGTCGAATACCACGGGTTCGAGCCGATACTCGCGCAGGCGCACGCGCACGATGGCGTCCGCCGTGTCCTCGTCCGCGATGCGCAGCGAGCCGTCGCGCTGAAGCTCCTCCATCACCGCGCGCAGGCATTCGATTTCGATCAGGGGTTCGGCGGTCTCGTTGACGAAGGACGGCACGTGCACCGACTGGATATCGGCGGGCAACATCGAGCCGAGTTTGTATCCGGCGCAGCCGCCGCCGATCAGCGGTACGGCGAGTGCGATGGCGAGACAGAAGGCGCTAATTGTTTTCATTTCGGTTCTCCACGAGAGGCGACAACGACTCCATACGCGCGCGCGCGACGGACGTCCACTCCGAATTCGGGAACTGGCGGACAAAATTTTCATAGGCCTGCAGGGCGGCGGCGGGGCGGCGCGCGATACGGTCGTAAAACACCGCCTTGTCGTACGCGGCGCGGGCGCGGCGGCGCAGCAGCGTGTCGCGATAGGCGCGCGCGAGTTCGATGTCTTCCGACTGGGGGAAGGTGTTGATGAAGACGACGACGGCGGCCCACGCTTGATCGAGCGCCTCCTCGTCGTTCGGCGCCTCCTCGGAGAGGCGGTAGAGCGCGCGCGCGCGGCCGAACGCCGCCTTTTGCGCCCACGGCGAATTCGGATAGCGATGCTGAGCGGTCATGTACGCCACGACGGCGAGTTCGAGTTGCTCGCTTTCTTCGTAGGCGTACCCGATGAGATACTGCGCCTCCGCGGCGAATGGCGCGCGCGGAGCGTTTTGCAATACTTTCTCGAACATCGGCACGGCCCGTTCAGGCGCGCGAAACCCGCCAAAAATCCCGAATCCGCCTCGCCGCCGCTCCATTTCCTCGCGCGCGATTTCGAATTGGCGTTTGATCACGTCGTCATACGCGTACCCGCCCGTGAAGCGCGTCGCCAGTTGGTGGTAGGCCTCGAATGCGTCTTCCCGCTTGCCGCGCTCGTCGAGCGTAAGCGCGACGCCGAGCTGGCCGAGCGCGGCTTCAGCGCTGCCCGGCCAGGTCGTGACGAGCGCGCGATACGCGCGCGTAGCTTTCCGCAAACGGCCTTGCTTGTGCAACTCGCGGGCGTACGCGAGCTGCTCCGCCGACGTCTTCATCGTGGGCCGGCTGAAGCTCAGCCATGAGTGCCGTTTCTCGCTTTCTTCAAAGGGCTTGGACTGCGCGTGCGCAGATAGCGGGGAAATCGCCAGCAGGGGGATTACCGACAACACGAGCAGAAATCGCGACATGAATCGAGACAGTAGGGCCGGTCTCGAGGAGGGTCAAGCGCGGGAAATCCCGCGCGCGCCGAAACGCGACGCGCCGACCACCGCCGGCGGCGGAAGGGACGGTGCGCGTCAGCCGTATAATGGGCCGAAGTTCGCGCAGGCGCGGAAGTCGGCAGCCTCTCTATCCGCAGTGCCGAACAGGTTCCACGCCGCAGGTCGGAAGATCGCCTGCTCGTCCACATTATGCATATACACGGGGATCCGCAGCATCGAGGCCAGCGCGATAAGGTCCGCGCCGATGTGCCCGTAGCTGATCGAGCCATGGTTCGCTCCCCAGTTGTTCATGACCGTGTACACATCGGCGAACGCACCGCGGCCCGTCGTCCGGGGAACAAACCAGGTCGTCGGCCACGTGGGGTTGGTGCGCTGGTCGAGCACGTCGTGGACCTGCTCCGGCAGGTCCACGGTGACGCCCTCCGCGAGTTGCAGCGCAGGGCCGAGCCCTGCCACCAGGTTGAGTCGGCACATCGTCACCGGCATCCCGCCGCGCGTGCGGTAACGTGTGGACCATCCACCGCCGGGGAAGTACTCCGTGATCGACGGATGCCAAGTGGTCGCATCGAGGCACTTCTGCGCCTCCTCCTTGCTGATCTCCCAGAATGGTTTCATGGCTGGTTTGCCGTCGCGCTCCTGCCGGCCCGTGCCGTCGAGCGTCGCCGGGCCGGAGTTGATGAGATGCAGGATACCGCCCGCCGCCTCGCCTGCGAGCGCGTGGCGCGTGACCCGCTTCACCGCGTCGGCGCTCCAGTAGGTGCGGACATCGGCAAAGATTTGCGCGGTATTGGTCAGGAGATAGCCCATCAGCATCGAGAGGCCGTTCAGCGCATCGTTCTCCGTCGCGACGATGTAGGGCGCGCGGATGCCGTTCCAGTCGAAAGAGGTCGTCAGGATCGCTTCGAGAAAATCGCCGTTCGGCATGTGGTCGGTCCACTGCCGCTGGCCCTGGAAGCCCGACGCGATCGCGTTGTGGCCGAGCGCCTCCTCGCCGAAGCCCATCTCCGCGAGCTTCGGGTTGCCGACCATCAGATCCCGCGCGATCAACGCCATCTTGACCGACAGCTCCCACTCGCGATCGAGCTGCGCGCGCGGGCGCTGCGTCTTCGGACTGTTGTAATCCTTGCCCTCGCGGCAGTTCGCCTTGACCCACTTAATCGCCTTCTTGAATTCGGCGGGGTCGTAAATGTTCCGCTCGATGCGGCGGATGAACTCCGTCATATCGATCGATTCGACGCGCATCCCGAACGTTCGCTCGAACAGCGGTTGGTCCACGATGGAGCCCGCGATCCCCATCGAGGTTCCGCCCATCGCGAGATACGAGCGCCCGCGCATCAGCGCGACCGCGAGTCCCGCGCGCGCGAACCGCAGCAACTTTTCCTGCACATCCGCCGGAATGGTCGGGTCGCCGCCATTCTGCACGTCGCGTCCGTAGATGCCGAACGCCGGGAGCCCCTTTTGCGCGTGGCCCGCAAGGACCGCCGCGAGATACACCGCGCCGGGCCGTTCCGTGCCATTAAATCCCCACACCGCTTTCGGCGTCAGCGGATCCATGTCCATCGTCTCCGATCCGTAGCACCAACACGGGGTGACCGTCAGCGAAACGCCGACATTCTCCGCGCGGAACTTGTCCGCGCAGGCCGCCGCCTCCGCCGCGCCGCCGATGCAGGTGTCCGCGATTACGCACTCGACCCGCTTTCCGTTCGGGTAGCGCAGCGATCCGCTGAGCAGCCTCGCGGCGGATTGCGCCAGCTTCATGGTTTGCTTTTCGAGCGATTCGCGCACGCCGCCGAGTCGTCCGTCGATGGTCGGGCGGATTCCAATGCGAGGCAGGTTCATGACGATCTCCTAAACGAGTATGGGCACCTAGCGTAGAGGTGATAGGGCGGCATACGGAATAGCCGGAGTTGACAGCTACTTGTCAGGATTTGACCTCTTAGAGGAACCTCGCTAATGCTTTGCGCATGCCGAAGAATCCGCCTGATGCCGCGCCGCGCTACTTCAGCGCGCAGGTCACCTCCGCGCGGCGCTTCCATTTGCGCGGCGCGCTCATGAAGGGCGAGGCTTTTCGCGTGATCAGCGGGGGACTGGAATATTGTCGGCCCGACTACGCGATCGACCGTCAGGGCTTCCCGCATCCGGTCCTCGAATTCGTGGCCGGCGGTGCGGGTCGACTTGTCATGGGCAGCGTGTCGCACGCGGTGGGGCCCGGGTCGATTTTTACGTACGGCCGCGGGGTTCCGCACCGGATCGAAAGCGATCCCGCGCGGCCCCTCGTGAAGTATTTCGCCGCTGGTTCGGCGTTCCGCCGCAAGCGATGCAGGAGGCCTCGTAGCGCCCGAAAATAAAGGCAGGCCCGATTGGGTGAGACTCGGCGTTCAACCGCGCTCGATATCGGAATCCAGATCGCCGCCGCGAAGAGAAATGGCGTCCCCGGAGAGAGTCGAACTCCCAACCTTCTGATCCGTAGTCAGATGCTCTGTCCAATTGAGCTACGGGGACGCAAGGCAAGGGATAGCGATACCCCAACCCCGTCCGGAAACGCAATACCAAATCGCATTCTGCGCGCATCGCGGGAATTTTTCGACGCTCAAGGGGCTGTTGCCCAAATCATAGCCCATCAATAAGACCCGCCCTTCGGGCACCCTCCGGAGGAGGGGACCAGAATAGAATCCTCTCCTGGGAGGGGTACACGTAGCGGGGGGTGGGTGTTTTGCCCAAACCCGAACCGACATTTGCCGGACGAATGAAAGAACTCGTACCAACAGCCCGTTTGGGGAACCGATCCTCAAGCGAAGACCGAACCGCACGGATGCGGGGCGCTC
>CALGMT010000061.1 GCA_937958885.1 uncultured bacterium
TGGCGAGATTGGCGGCGGCGATATCGTCCATCGAAAGGCCCAGTTCCCCGGCCAGCGTCGCGACGTACCACAGCACATCGCCGAGTTCCTTCGAGAGCAGACTGCGGCGCTCGTCCGACATGACGCCCCCGTCGTCGCGGAGGCACTTCTTGATTTTGTCGCAGATTTCCCCTGCCTCGCCCGCAAGGCCGAGCGCCGGATAAATCCAGTTTCCTTCCCCTCGTCCCGGATATACCGCCGTATTTGCCGCGCCCTGTTGATAATCCGAAAAGGTCATAGTGGTTTCCTCCAATCGCTCGACAATACTGCACCTCGGGGACGGGAACGAGGTGGGAATCGAGGGTGAGCGCGGCGCATGGCGCGACGGAGCGGGATAGCGTCAGAGGGAGCGTTGAACACCTCCCGCGCCACGGTGTCGTTCTTGACGGATGGGGCATCTAAAACTACCGTGCGTGCTTTGTGCCTAAACCCGGAGTTGCCGTAATCCAGTTGCGCCTATGGCCAAATCCATTGAAGAAAAAATTGAGGGTGCCCTGTTACCGGAAGACCAAGCCACAGCCGACTTCTTCGATCGAACGGAGGGGCCGTTCTTTCGGCGGGCGGATTGGTGGGCGTTCTGGATCACGTTCCTCGTCTCGTTCGGGGTCTATTTCTATACCAACGCGCCGACAGTCACCCTCGAAGATTCCGGTGAGCTGGCGGTCGCCTCCGATTACCTGGGCGTTCCCCACCCGCCCGGCTATCCGATCTGGACGCTCGTCACCTGGTTCTTCCAGTGGATTTTTCACTGGGTCCGCTATTACGGCCAGCCCGACGGCAACCTGACCCTCGTCCTGCGTTCGCTGAAGGACGTCTTCGACGGCGGCGGATTCCAAGGGCACCCGAACCCGGCATGGTCGGTCTCGCTCTCTTCCGGCTTCTTCAGCGCGCTGGCGGCGGCATTCATGGCGCAACTCATTTCCCGCTCCGGCGGCGACATCCTGCGCGGCGTGATAAAGGCCACCGAAGTGCTCGGCCTGCGGCATGAAAGCCTCATCGCCGGCGTCGCCGGCGTCACCGGCGGGCTGCTCTTCGCGTTCAGCCCGGTGCTCTGGTCGCAGGCGACCATCGTCGAGGTGTACGGCATGAACGCGTTTTTCATGGCGCTGGTCATGCTGCTGATGTACCGGTGGATGAGCCGCCCGAATGAAGACAAGACGTTGTATGTGACGTCGTTCGTATTCGGGCTCGGACTGACGAACCACCAGGCGCTGCTCTTCATGGCGCCCGCGCTGCTCGCGGCGATCGCGATGCGCGACACGAAATTGTTCCGCGACAGTCTCGCGGGCGCGTTCTGGCTCATCGCGCTGGTCCTCTTCGCGCTCGCCTACAAGATGGGCGCTGTGACCTCGCCGGATGCGCTGAAGAAAAAACAAATGATGATGGTCGTCGGCGTGATCTTTCTCGCCTCGCCCATCGCGCTGTTCTTGATCGAGCGAAAATTGCTGACGGAATGGAAGCGAATGCTTCTGCTCGTCCTTTCCGCCGGCCTCGGCCTCTCGTTCTACGCCTACCTGCCGTTCGCGTCGGAACAGAATCCGCCGATGAATTGGGGCTATCCGCGCACACCCGAGGGCTTCGTTCACGCGATTTCCCGCGGCCAGTATGAAAAGATCGACCCGGCGGCGAACTTCCGCGAGGCTCTCGATCGCCCGCTCTACTTCGGGAAGATGCTGGAAGACGTGATTGTCGATCCGTTCGGCTATGTATCCGTCGTCGCGCAATTCTCGTGGGCAATTTCACTCTTTGCGCTGTTCTGCCTGATCGCGATCCCGGCGCTGTTCATCCTGCACCGCATCCGGCGGCGTTCGCCGGAAGACCCCCGCGCCGGGTGGCGCGCGGTGGGAATATGGCTGGCGGCCTTTCTGGGCCTGTCCGTGATTCCCCTCTTGTTCGTCGCGTTGTTCACGCTCTGGTTCCCGATCCCCGCGCCGTTCATTGTGGTGCTCTGCGGGATTCCCGTCGGCCTCATTCTGATCCGGCTCAGCGACTGGTTCGCGACAGACAAGCTCGGCAACGGCGTGCGTTGGATCGTCGCGACCTTTGTGGCCTTCCACTCGCTGACCGTGATCTTTCTGATCTTCCAGTGGCCGAAACTCGACGTGCAAACCCTGTTCATCGGGCGCGTCCAATACATCCAGTCCCACGCGATCTGGGCCATGTGGATCGCGTACGGCATCCTGTTCGCCATCGCGCTGCTGGCCACGTGGCTCAAGGGCAATCGCGCCGCGCTCTACGGCGCGTGCGCCCTATCGCTTGCGATCACCAGCGTGCCGGTTCTGAAGAATGCCTATGACGACGAGTTCATCAAACTCGTCGGCGGCGCGGAGCAGAACGGGCACGATTTCGGCTGGCAGTTCGGCGCGTGGCAACTCGAGGGCGCGCACGCGATTCTCTCCGAAATCCCGGAGGAGGAACGCGCCCGCTATCCCAATCCCGACTACCCGCCGCGCATGACGACGAACGCGATCTTCTACGGCGGCACCGACCCGGGCCGATTTGTGCCGACCTACATGATCTATTCCGCGCACTACCGATCGGACGTGTATCTCATCACGCAGAACGCGCTCGCGGACAACACCTATATGAACGTGATGCGCGACCTCTATGGCGACCGCATCTGGATCCCTTCGCAACAGGACAGCAATTTCGCTTTCCAGAAATATGTCGAAGACGTGCGCGCGGGCCGTATTCAGGCGGGCGCCGACGTTTCCTTCGAAGGCGGGCGCGTCAGCGTGCAGGGTGTGCAAGGCGTGATGACAATCAACGGCATCCTCGCCCGCATGATCTTCGAGGCGAACAAGGCGCGCCACGACTTTTACGTCGAGGAGAGCTACGTCATCCCCTGGATGTACCCCTACCTCACGCCGCACGGGTTGATCATGAAGATCAATCGCGATCCGGTCCCCGCGATTACACCGGAGATGGCGAAGAACGACCGCGAGTTCTGGGACTGGTACACCGAACGGCTCCTTTCGAATTACAAATTCCAGCGCGATGTCGTCGCGCGAAAGACCTTCTCGAAACTGCGCAGCGCGATCGCCGGATTGTATGCGTACCGCCGGATGTTCGAGGAAGCAGAATACGCGTTCGAGCAGGCGATCCGCCTCTATCCGCTGAGCCCGGAGGCGAATTTCAGGCTCGCCGACATCGAGATGCAGCAGTTCCGTTTCACAAAAGCGCGCGAGGTCATCGAAAACTTTCTCAAGGCCGACCCGGGCAACGACCGGGTCGCCGAATTCCTCGTGCAGATCCGCAACATCGAGGCGCTCGACAATCGGCGTCGCGAGCTGGAGCCGCTGATGGCGCAGGGCGCGGACATCAACATGGCGCTCGAACTCGCGGACGTGTATCGCCGCATGAACATCATGCACCTGTTTGAAAACCTGACGATGAACATCATCCGACAGGAGCACATTCCGCCGCAGATCATTTTGCAGGTGGCGGAATTGTTCGTGCAAGCGCAACGCGGCGATCTGCTCGCCTCGGCCCTTGAGCGCTACCTGCAGAAGGAACCCGCCAACCCGCGCGTCTGGTTCGATCTCGCGGGCGTGCAGGCGCAACTGCAGCGCAGCAACGAGGCCGTGCGCGCGTTGCGCCGCGCGATCGAACTGGGCGGCGAACCGATCCGCGATATGGCTCGGAAAGATGCTCGCTTCAACACCTTGCGCGAGATGCCCGAATATCGCGCGCTCGTCCCCTCCGCTCAACCGCGTCTCGATCTGCCGCTGAATTTGAATCTGCCGGGATTTTAATGAACCCCGGCAATTCCGATTCGCCGCCGGGGGCGCTTCCGCCGACGGATCGGCCATGGAAGCGACATGAGATCGCCCTGCTCGGGCTCATCGCCCTGCTCGCAATCGGCTTGCGCGTGCTGCTGGCGGTCGAGGCGCCGGTTCCGATCGGGTATGTGTATGACTTCTATCACGAACCGATCATACAGTTCCACCAGACCGGCCGATTGCCCGATCCCGACGCGTGTTGGCAGTGCTATCACCCTCCGGTTTATACCCTGCTCGGCACGGCCGTATTCGGCGCCGCCATGAAAGCGACCAGCGGCGATTTGGCCCGATCGCTTTGGTGGGTCGGATTCATGGCCGTTCCGATTTCGCTGCTCTTCCTGCTCTGCTCCTTTGGGGTCATTCGCAATTTTGTGCCAAACCCGCGCCACCTGCTGCCGATCGCGGCGCTGATGGCCGCACTGCCTCTCGTGTTCATCAGCTCCTTTTCCATAGAATCGGACCTGTTGTGCGCGACCTTCGCCGTCGCCGCGCTGGCCTGTTACTTGCGCTACCGGAGGCGGCCCGCCGTACGCGGATCGCTTCTGGGCATGGCCGTGCTGGCCGGCCTGGCCATGGGCACCAAATACACCGGTATGGTGATCGTGGCCGTCATCGGCGCATCGATGGTCATCGACATCATCCGCGATCGCGAATGGAAGCGGATGGGCCATGTCGCCGCGTTCGGTCTTTTCGCGCCGCTCGTGGGCGGATGGCACTATGTCGAAAACTGGCGCACCCACGGCACGCCGATTGTCGGCAATCAGGCGTGGGATAATCTGGAGGCCGATGAGGGTGAAGATTTACTTTGGGATCACTACGAATTCTTTTCGTTCCGGTGGGAGGATTTCCTGTCGCTGATGGGTGACGATTCCCCGTCCAAAACGCTGCGGGAATTTCCGGCGTACAACAACAGCGTGCCCACCAGCCTGTACGGCCAACTCTGGACGGACGGCAGCATCTTTTCCAACCCGTGGCGGCACGGGTTGAGCAAGGGCCTTTATCCGAAAAAGGACATTTCGCTCCGGCTCATTCACGCGCTTTTTGCCGCCGGCCTTCTGGTGATTCCCCTTGCGGGTCTGGGGGCGATCAACGGCCTGCGCAGGTGGCGCGCGACCCTGCCGCTTCTGCTGCTGACCGGGTTGACGGCGGGACTATACACGCGATGGTTCCTGACCTATCCGATGTGGATGCTGAAAGCCAAATACCTGCTCGCCCTCGTGCCGGTCGGCTTTCTGTTCTGCGCCTGGGGCTTGGAATGGCTTCAGCGGCGCGTTCCCCCTCTGCACGCGACCGCGCTGGCAGGCGTTTATGCGCTGGCGATTCTGGCGAATCTATATTGCTACCAGTTCGCCGTTCGCTAAACCGCCGCAGGGCGGCGATTAGATCCAATTCATCTTTCGGGCAAGCGCATAAAACGCGTGGTTCACCGCCAACGCGTAGAGCGATGCGAATACATCGTCGATCAAAATCCCGACCCCGCCCTTGAGGCGTTGCAGCCCGTTCGCGGGCCATATTTTCGCGATATCGAAGAACCGGTGCGTGAGGAACGCGAACGCCATCATCGCGAGTCCGCCCTCCTGCCCAACCACCGGCAACCCAATCAGACACAGGGGATAGGTCAAAAACTCGTCCGCCACACAGGGTTTGGGATCCTTGACCTTCAAGTGATTCTCGACCGCTTGGCAGAGCGGCAGCGCACCCGCCAGACAGATCAACGTGGCGATCGCCTGGACGCCCGGGCTGGGATACTGCGTGTTGATCCACCACGCCAGCGGCAGGCCCCACAACGCGCCGACCGTGCCCGGCGCAAACGGACTGTAGCCCAACCCGAAACCGGTGCCGATCCAGACGAGTAACTTCCTCACAATTCCTCCCCCAGCACGAATTCATATTCGAACGCATCCTGGCGCGGCCGCGCCCAAATCTGCAAGCGCCGCTGCGGCGCGAGCGCATCGATCCAGGCCTTCGCCTCGTTCAAGCGCTGGCGCATCGCCTGCGATTCGCGGGGATTCTCGACCAGCAGCTTGAGCGACCACGCGGTGATCGCGAGGCGCAATACCTTGGCGCCATCGTCGAGATCCACCCACAAATACGCCAGCGCATGGCGCTCGCGCATCCGGCGAAGGCCGTCTGCGAACCGCGTTCCCCGCGGCCCTTCGCCCGACTGCGCCTCGCGCACGATCCTCGACAGCGCCTCCAAGTTGCTCGAAAAAACCACGCTGCGATCGAGCGCCAAATAGGCAACGCGCTCCTTCACATCGGCGTCCGCGTAGGGAGATTGACCCGTCGATTCGATCGCGAATACGCGCTGGGTGCCTATCGAAATCGGCTGCGGAATCAGGCCCCACGGCGTCGCCGCATTCAACCGGTCGAACGCGCGATGTATTTCACCCACGAAATCCGCCGGATTTTCGGCGGAGAAACCGGCCAGCAGGCTGGGCAACCGGACCGCGCGGAATCGCCCGCTGTACGGCCCGCCCACAAGCGCGACGCCTGCGGCGCCGGGTCCGTCGCCCGCCAACAGCGATGCCGCCTCGCGGCCGATCCGATTGGTGAACGTTTCAGCGATCCAGCGCTGCGCAAGCCCGCGATCCATGACCAGCGCGGCGGCCGGGCGGTCGCCTAGCAACGCGGAAAAATCATCGAGGCTGTTCATCGGCGGGACCGGACGCGCGCCGACCGGATTGCCCGGCCAGGTCATCGTTCCGCGCAGCCCGCCACCCGGCAGAAAATCCAGCGTATATCGGGCCGGAGGGGCCCAACCGCCGTTATCCGGGATGCGCACCCATCCGCGGTCCGCGCCCTCGCGCGAGGGCGCGACCGAGAGTGCGGGTAGCGTCGCAATCGACGTGTAGTGCCCGTCCACGCACGCCAGCACATCCTCGATGCCGAGCGTGTCGGTCGCGATGCAACCGACGACCATGCCCTCAACCAGCGAGAAGGTGATGCGCTCGCCGTCCTTCATGTTCTTCGGCGTCCATACCCAGACGCGCCACCCGTTCCGCGCGCTGGCGGATCGAAGTGCGGGATCCTTGACCGATTTCAACGTCCAGCGAAGCCGCTGGCTGCGCCCGCCGAGCCACGCCGCAAATACCCATGCCGGCCGACCCGTGATCCGCATCTCGGGCACATAGGCCAACACCAATTCATCGCGCGCAAGCAGATCGAGAAACTTCTTCGTGTCCGGACTGGCGAGCGTCTCCTCCCAATCCGTTTCATCTATGCCCAGCGCACCCGCCAGGCTGGCGAGCAACGGGTTCTCCGACATCGCATCCCAGCGGTCCACCAGGCGATCATGCGCGCTCACCCACGTCGCATTTGCAGGAATTGCGCGGAACGGCGCGCGCGGATCGCGGGGGACGTGGAGCGACCACCATACCGTCGCAAGGGCGAACGCGGCGGCCAGCGCCCAAAACGTGAGCGGACGTCGTTTCATTCGCGCAGCGCGCCTACCCAATCGGAAACGGAGGCAAGCCCCTCCTTTGCAAGAAAGGCCTCGATCCCGCGCACAACGTTCAATGCCGTATCCGGATTGGTGAAGCTCGCGGTGCCGACGGCCACCGCGCGCGCGCCGACCATCAGAAATTCCAGCGCGTCTTCAGCCGTCGTAATGCCGCCCATTCCGATCACGGGAATTTTTACCGCTTTCGCGGCAAGCCAGACCAGACGCAGCGCGATCGGTTTGATTGCAGGGCCGGTCAGGCCTCCGGTTTTGTTGGCGAGTTTGAAACCGCGCGTCTCGATGTCCACCGCCATACCGGGGAAGGAATTAATAAGCGAGATGGCATCCGCGCCGCACGCCTCCGCGCAGCAGGCAAACTCGGCGATGTCGCTAACGTTAGGCGCGAGCTTTGGAATCACCGGCAGTTTCGTCGCCGCACGGATCGCCCGGACCACGCGCTCGAACATCCGTATATCAGTTCCGAACAACGCGCTGCCCTCTTTGATGTTCGGACAGGAGACATTGACCTCCAGACCGTCGATGCCGGATACCGCATCGAATCGCGCGGCGACCTCCGCGTATTCTTCGACCGTTTTTCCCCAGATGTTGACGAAAACAGGCACGTCGTATTGACGCAGAAACGGCAAATATTCGCGCACGAACCCGTCCACGCCGGGACCGGGCAGGCCGATCGCATTGAGCAACCCGCTTGCGGTCTCCGCGGTGCGCGGCGTCAGATTCCCCTTTGTGGGGGCGAGGCAGATGCCCTTGACCACAATGGCGCCGAGCTGATTCAGGTCCACCAGATCCGCATATTCCGGCCCGTAGCCGAAAGTGCCCGAGGCGGTCATCACGGGATTTTTCATCCGGATACCGGCGATCATGACGGAGAGATCGGGTTTCATTCGATCTCCTCCCACAATACCGCGCGCGCGTCGAAGACCGGACCTTCGCGGCACGCGCGCGCCCACGTCCAGCCCTCGCCCTCGCGCACTTTCAACACGCACGTCAGGCACGCGCCCACACCGCAGCCCATGCTGTTATCCATCGAAGTCCACGCCGTCCAGCCGCGTTCGATCGCGCGATGCGCGACAGCCTTGAGCATACCGCCGGGTCCGCATGCAAAGAGTTCAGGCGCGCGCCCGGCGCTTTCGTTGAGCCACCACTCGTCCAGCGCATCGGTCACGATCCCCTTGCGCCCCAGGCTGCCGTCCTCGGTCGTCACGCGCACCGTCCACCCGAGCGCTTCGAAATCGGAGACGCACAGAATGTCCTTCGCCGCGCGGCCGCCGAAGAACGCGATACCCTTCACCGGCGCTGTGCGCGCGGTCAAATAGAGCGCGGCCATGCCGTAGCCGCCCGCGACGATGATCGGGTAGGCGGCAGGGTTCGGATCTGGGAATCCATGCCCAAGCGGACCGAGAATGCTCAGCGTCTCCCCCGCCTTGAGGTATTGCAGCGTGCGTGTGCCCTTGCCGACATCCTTGTAGAGAATCGCCAGCGCATCGCCGTCGGCGCGGAACACACTGAACGGGCGGCGCAGCACGCATTCTTCAAGATGCGGAATCTTCACGTGAATGAACTGACCCGGCCGCACCCGCGGCGCTACGCCGGGCGCGCGCATGCGCAGCAGGTTGTATCCGCCGTGAATCGGAATGTGTTCGAGGACCGTGGCGCGTTCGAGTTGCATGAAAGAGCGCAAATATACTCCCCACGCGCGGCGGCTGCCAGTTCAAGATGACGTGATCGGCGCCCTCATCGCGTGCGGATCGAAGCATTTGATTATGCGCCTCGATCAAACGCGGCGCCCTCCCCCAGTTGCGTGCGTCAAGTTCTGCAAAAAGGATCAGATGGTTCCTTGATGCCTTGAGGGTTCCGGCTAGCCGGAACCCTCAAGGCGCCCCATCAGGCGGCGACGCCCACGGCAGAAGACAAGGAAGATCGGCTCCGGGATCGAATGCGCGAGCTATTCGAGCGTCAGCAGAATGGCGGTGGTGATCGAATTGAACAAGGCGTGCATCGCGATCGGGACGACGATCGAGCCGGACAGGATGTACGCCAACGAAAGCGCAGCGGATAGGGCGAACAGCGTAAGAAACGACGGGAGGTGCCCGTGAATCACCGCAAATAAAAAGGAGGTCAACATGAGCGCGGTCCACCCGCCGTACCGCCGCGCCAGCACGGGCAGCAGCATGCCGCGAAATAGGATTTCTTCAAAGAGCGGGGCGAGTCCCACCGCCAACACGACGAAATACACGCGCATCCAGCCCTGTTTTTCGTCTGAAATTACAAAGGCGACGTCCTGAAGCGTCGCGCGGTGGCCCAGCAGGTGCAACGCCAGATGGAACAACAGCGTCAGCACGAGCAACGCGGGCAATGCCGCGAGCAGCCCTACAAGGCCCTTGAGCAAATCGCCCGGAACCGCCGCCCATCGGAAACCCAACCCGCCCTCCGCCGATATGCCGCGGCGCGCCATTATCGCGCCCACGATCGCCAATCCGAACACATGAAACAGGGCGCTTTGCAACAAGACCAGCCGGGACGCCGGTTCGAGCCCAAGCGGTTCGGTCCAAACCAGCCAGGGATCGCGCAGCGCCAGCGCGGAAATAAACCCCAGCGTCAGAAGGCCGACCAGCAGCGCCACCTGCCCGCCATCCCACGGGCGGAGCAGCAGACGGTTCATGGCCGGGCGCAGCGGAACAGCGCGGCCGCGCCACCGCAGCGCGAACACGATATTCACGACAAGTCCGGCCAGCACCAACGCGCCGTAGATCGATCCGATCAGACCCGCGCGCTGCAACAAATCGTATTCGAGCGGCGTGAGTCCGGCGGCGTCAGCCTGGGCCAGGATCGGCATCACGGCAAGCGCGCGGAAGGCGATTCCACGGTCTCGCGGATCACGTAGATCGGTTTGCCCTGCGACTCGTGGTAGGTCCGAATTTGCATCTCCGCGAGCAGGCCCATGCTGATGAACTGCATGCAGAAGGCCAGCATCATGAGCGGAGTAATCACCCAAAACGGTCGCTTCAACAAGTGCGGGTCTGCAATCACGAGCGCGCGATCCACCACCAGGGCCAACAACATGATCGCGGCGATGCCGCCGCAAATGAGTCCGATCCGCCCAA
>CALGMT010000062.1 GCA_937958885.1 uncultured bacterium
CCGCGACCATGTCCATTCTGGGGACCGCGACCCAGGGCAGCACGGTATCCAACAGCACGCGCCGGATGCCGTGTGTCTCGATGAGGCCGCGCAATCGGTCGAAGCCTTCCGGCGGCAGGTTGCTCCAGTGCGCGGTATCCGAACCGGCGGTGAAGGATGCCGACTCCCGGATCGTCAGACGCCCGCTCTCAAAGTGCGGCGCGAAGTCGAATCCGAGCGACGCGGCAAGCTCGGCCGACGCGCGTGATGAGGCCGTGGTCAGGATCAGGGCGCGCTCATCCTGACGTAGCGCCTGCCGGATAAAGTGCAGCCCCATCGTCGATTTCCCGACGCCGCTTCGGCCGCAGACGACGACACTGCGTCCCGTCCAAACTCCCCCGAAATGCTCATCGAAAAATGCGATGCCGCTTGGTGTTTTGGCGTATAATGGATATCTCGCCTCACGGGCCCAGCGCTTTTTTCACCACTGCCGATACGAACGACAACTCAAACGGCTTGGCGAGAAAATCGATCACGCCCAGCGCGGTGCACTCCTCCAGCGCCTGCGCATCCGGATAGCCGGAGATCACTACCACGGGCATGTCCGGACGGACAGCGCGGATGCGGCGCACCAGCTCGGTCTCGCGCAGTTTGCTTGGCATGCAGAAGTCGGTGAACACCATGCGAATCTCGGGGTCGTTCACCAACAGCTTGAACCCCTCGTCGCCATCCGGCGCCAATACGGCCTCATGCCCCATCTTCGTCAACAGCGCGTGAAAGAACATCAGCACGCGCCGTTCGTCGTCGATGGCCAGTATTTTTGACATGATGGCGTTTCACTCGCGGGCCGAGACCAGACTAGCGACGGGAATCGCTTCGGCAATAGGCAAGTGCGTCCGGCGAGGCGATCGCGGCGGGAAAGGCGACCAACCTCGACCCGCGCGCCGTTTCGAGATCGGCATGATTTATGCTCTAAAATCCAGTTGCGCTCACGCCGGAAGGCGCGGGGGCGAATGCGTATGCAAGACATCATTCAATGGGCCGCGCCGGCCGTTGCGTTTGGATCGGTGGTATCGATCTATGCCATTTCAGGGGCTGTCCGGAATTCGATTCGGCGCAGGAAATATCTCGCGATTGCAGAGGCATCGGAGCGCATGAGTGAGAATGGCAGATCCCGATCAGCGCCGTCTTCCGCCTTCCCGCACGCACCGGCCCCGTCATCCTACAACCCCGCCCGCCGAGATGCCGATTCCTATATCTGGGAATAACGCGATGCGTCTCCGGCTCCGCGCGCGATCGCTCGCTTTCGATCCGATTCCGCTTTGAATCGCCGGCAGAGTTGATATAGCTTCGACATCTTTTGCCGAGCGATTATGCCATCCCGGAATACGCGCTCGGCCACCACCCGGAAGACTGGACGAGGCGTTTATGGCGGAAGAACTGCAGCATCTGATCGAGCGGATACAGCGGGAAGCCGTGGATACGGGCGAAAAACAGGCGGCCGAAATTCTCGCGAAGGCGAAACAACAAGCGGCGCAGATTGTCGCCGAAGCGGAACGGAAGGCGCAGGAACGCATCGCGTCAGCGGAGAAGGAAGCCGAGCAGTTCACCGAGCGCAGCATGAAGGCGCTGCAACAGGCCGCGCGCGACTTGCTGATCACGGTTGGACAGGGCGTTGAGAACATCGTCTCCAACCTCGCCGCCGAGGCAGCCGAAGGCTCGATGAATTTCGAGACGGTGCAGGAAATGCTCGTCAAGCTCGCCGAAAACTATGTGGGGCGCACGGACCGCGAGCGCCGCATCGAGCTGATGGTCAGTCCGAAGGATCAGGCCCGGCTGATTAATTTTTTCAAGGACAAGTATCACGACAAACTGCAGCAGGGGTTGGTGATTCAGGGCGACGAGCGCATTTTCAAAGGATTCAAGGTCCAACTTGAAGACGGGCGTGTGACCCATAATTTCACCCCCGAGGCGATTGCCGAGGCGCTGTCGAACTTCCTGCGCCCGCACCTCGCGGACATCGTCTATCGGGTCGCGCGCGAAGGCGGCGCGCAATGAGTTTCTACTACTTTATCGCAAGCCTGCCCACGGTCACGCTCACGGCGCCGCCGCCGTGGACGCCGGCGGACTTCCTCGCGGAAGCGCGGCGGCTGGTCGATCCGGAGACCGCCGCCGAGCTGGAGGCGCTCACAGCGGACGACGCGGCGGCCGCCACCAGCGCGCTGGCCGCGCGCTGGCGCGCAGCGGAGACGCAATTGCGCAACGCGCTCGCCCGATCTCGGGCGGTGCGGCTCGATCTTGACCCCGCCCCGTTTCTTCGCCCGCACGAGGGATTCAGCAACTATATCGAGCAGGCAGTGGTCGAGGCCTTTGCGAAGCCGAATCCACTCGAGCGCGAACTGTCGCTCGACCGATTCCGCTGGTCGCTGCTCGAAGAGTGGGCGCGCGAGGAGCCGTTCGGGCGCAACGCGCTGCTCGCCTACGCGCTGAAGTTGAAGCTGTCCGAGCGCTGGGGCCGCGCAACCGATGAAGACGGGCGAAAGCGCCTCGCTGACACCGTGGCCTCTGTGCGCGCGGCGCTGAAGACATGATCGCATTTGCCGATTTCATGGAGCTGATGGCATGAACACAACGCATCTGGGCAAAATCAAGGGCATCAACGGCAATTTGTTGCGGGTCGAGTTCGGCTCGCCCGTCGCGCAAAACGAAGTCGCCTATGCTCGGACCGGGAACCTGCGGCTCAAAGCCGAGGTGATTCGCATTCGGGGCAACACCGCCGAGTTGCAGGTGTTCGAGGATACCGGCGATCTGCGCATCGGGGATGCGGTCGAATTCACCGGCGAATTGTTGAGTGTCGAACTTGGACCCGGCCTGCTCGGCAGCATCTACGACGGGCTGCAGAATCCGCTCCCGGAGTTGGCCGCGGAGAGCGGTTTTTTCCTGCAGCGCGGCAAGTATCTGCCCGCGCTAGATCGCAAAAAGACCTGGGCCTTCACGCCAACGGCGAAGGTCGGCGACACCGTGCAGGCGGGCGATACGCTTGGCACGACGCCCGAGGGCATTTTCAAGCACCGCATCATGACGCCGTTCCGCCTGCGCGGACGCCTGACGATCGAGGAACTCGCGCCGGCGGGCGACTACACCGTTGAGCACGTCGTCGCGAAGTTGAAGGACGAGCGCGACCGCGTCCACGACGTCGCGCTGATGCAGCGCTGGCCGGTCAAGCTGCCCATCAAGGCCTACGTCGAGCGCCTGCGCCCGACCGAGCCGCTCGTGACCAAAGTGCGCATTGTGGACACATTCTTCCCCGTGGCGCGCGGCGGCACCTACTGCATTCCCGGCCCATTCGGCGCGGGCAAGACCGTGCTGCAGCAGATCACCAGCCGCTATGCGGACGTCGACGTCGTCATTATCACCGCGTGCGGCGAGCGCGCGGGCGAGGTCGTCGAGACGCTGCGCGAATTCCCGCACCTCGAAGACCCGCGCACCGGCAAGAGCCTAATGGAGCGCACGCTGATCATTTGCAACACCAGCTCGATGCCCGTCGCTGCGCGCGAGGCGTCGGTGTACACCGGCGTGACGCTTGCCGAGTATTACCGGCAGATGGGATTGAACGTGTTGCTGCTCGCCGACTCGACTTCGCGCTGGGCGCAGGCGCTGCGCGAAATGTCGGGCCGTCTCGAAGAAATTCCCGGCGAGGAGGCGTTCCCTGCCTATCTCGAATCCGTGATCGCGGCATTCTACGAGCGCGGCGGCGTGGTCAAGCTGCGCGACGGCAGCATGGGCTCGGTGACGATCGGCGGCACCGTCAGCCCCGCGGGCGGCAACTTTGAAGAGCCGGTCACGCAGAGCACGCTCAAGGTCGTCGGCGCGTTTCACGGCCTCTCGCGCGAGCGCTCCGACGCGCGGCGCTTCCCGGCCATTCAGCCGCTCGACTCGTGGAGCAAGTATGCGAGCGTCGTCCCTGAAGATCAGGTCGCGTTTGCCCGCGCCATGCTGCGGCGCGGCAATGAGGTGAATCAGATGATGAAGGTCGTCGGCGAGGAGGGCACCTCCATCGACGACTTCGTCGCCTACCTGAAGGCGGAATACCTCGACGCGGTGTACCTGCAGCAGGATGCGTTTCACGCGGTGGACGCGGCCACGTCGGCGGACCGTCAAAAATACGTTTTCTCCCGCATCTACAAGGTGCTGAAGACGCCGCTGGCCTTTACGGAGAAGGAGCCCGCACGGCAGTTTTTCCAGCGGCTCACCCAGCTCACAAAAGACTGGAACCGGGCGCCGATGGACAGCCCGGAATTCAAGGAATTCGAGACTCGCGCCGAGCAGATGATGGCGGAGGTGACGTCGTATGCATAAGACCTATCAACAGATCGAACAGATCGCCGGCAACGTCATTGTTGTTAAAGCGGACGATGTCGGTTATCGCGAACTCGCGCACGTGCAGTCGGCGCACGGCACATCGCTCGCGCAGGTGATTCGCCTCGAAGGCGAGCGCGTGTTTCTTCAGGTGTTCGCGGGCAGCCGCGGCATCACGACCGACGCGCAGGTGCGCTTCCTCGGGCACCCGATGCAGGTGCCGTTCTCCGACACGCTGCTCGGCCGCGTGTTCACCGGCAGCGGCCAACCGCGCGACCGCGGGCCCGCCATCACCGAAAACATGACGCCGATCGGCGGCCCGTCCGTGAACCCCGCCAAGCGCATCATTCCGCGCAACATGGTCCGCACCGGCATCCCGATGATCGACGTGTTTAACACGCTGGTCGAATCGCAAAAGCTCCCGATCTTCTCCGTCGCGGGCGAGCCCTACAACCCGCTGCTCGCGCGCATCGCGCTGCAGGCGGAGGTCGACATCATCATCCTCGGCGGCATGGGCCTCAAACACGACGACTACCTCTTCTTCCGCGATATCCTCGAGGAAAAGGGCGCGCTCTCGCGCTCGGTCCTCTTCGTGCACACCGCGGCCGATCCGACCGTGGAGTGCCTGATGGTCCCAGACATCTCCCTCGCGGTCGCCGAGCAGTTCGCGCTTCAGAACAAGCGTGTGCTCGTCCTGCTGACCGACATGACGAACTTCGCGGACGCGATGAAGGAAATCGCGATCACGATGGAGCAGATCCCGTCGAACCGCGGCTACCCCGGCGACCTCTACAGCCAGCTCGCCGCGCGCTACGAAAAGGCGGTCGATTTCGACAGCGCCGGCTCTATCACGATTCTCGCCGTCACCACCATGCCCGGCGACGACGTCACGCATCCGGTCCCCGACAACACCGGCTATATCACCGAGGGGCAGTTCTATCTTCGCAACGGCCGCATCGAGCCGTTCGGCTCGCTCAGCCGCCTCAAACAGCTCGTCAACGACAAGACCCGCGCAGACCATCGCACGATCATGAACTCCATGATCCAGCTCTACGCTTCGTTCAAGGAAACGCTGGAGAAACAGGCCATGGGCTTCCGCATGAGCGCGTGGGACCAGAAGCTGCTGAAATACGGCGCGCGCTTTGAAAAGGAAATGATGGATTTGAGCGTCAATATTCCGCTCGAAAAGGCGCTCGACCTCGGCTGGCAGATTCTTGCGGATTGTTTCGATCCCGCCGAGACCGGAATCCCGAGCAAGATGACCGAACAATACTGGCCCGCGAAATAGGTTCGCTCCAGCCCCCGCCACGATGGCCAAGATCAAACACACCAAGAACGAGCTGAAAACCCAGCGCGACGCGCTGCGGCGGTTCAAGCGCTATTTGCCGACGCTGCTGCTGAAGAAGCAGCAACTGCAGTTGGAGATGCGCCAGCTCGAACAGCGCATGGAAGAGGTCCAGGCCGAGGCCGATCGGCTGATGGCGTCGATCGCGCCGTGGGTCCGCCTCTTCGCGCGTCCGTTCGACCTCGCCGCGATCGTCAAATTGCGCGCTGTCCGCACGACCACGGGCAACATCGCGGGCGTGAATATTCCCGTGCTGCAGGATATCGAGTTCGATCCGATCGAGCTCGATTTGCATGGGACCGATGCCTGGGTGGACGAGGGCCGCGAAACCGTCGAGAAACTCGTGCGCTTCCAGATCGAGCGCGAAATCCTCGCCGAGGAGCACCGCCTGCTCGGCGAGGAGCTGCGCACCACCACGCAGCGCGTCAACTTGTTCGAAAAGGTGAAAATCCCCGAAGCGCAGTCGAACATCCGCATCATCCGCATCTTTCTCGGCGATGCACAGACCGCGGAAGTCGCGCGCGCCAAGATCGCCAAAGGCAAATCGGAGGACGCGGCGGCATGATCGTGCCGATGAAAAGCGTGATGCTGCTCTGCCTCGCGAAGGATCGCGAGTCGACGCTCGACGCGTTGCGCGAGCTGGGCGTGCTTCATCTCGCGCCGATCCGTCCGCCGGAAAGCAAAGACCTCGATCAGGCCCGCGCGCGGCTCGCGCACATCACCCGCGCGCTCGAAGCGCTGCCCGCTGTTGCGGGCCGCAGTCCGACCGGCCTGTCCGCCGACGAGGTCGTCGATAAAATCTGGTCCCTTCTCGGCTCCCTGCGCGATCAGACGGAAGAGCTGGAGGAATATCGGCAGGAACGCCGCCGCATTGAGCCGTTCGGCTCCTTCGATCCTCAAGTCGTTCGCGAACTCGCTGCGAAGGGGATTATCATCAAGCTCTATCGGCTGGAGCCCGGACGCGAGCCGCCCGCGCCGGAGGGCGCGGTGGTGCAGACGCTGCGGCGCGACAAGAGCGGTGTTTATTTCGCCGTCATCAGCCGCGCACCGGTCGCGGTGGACGCGCACGAAGTGCGGATGCCGGAATTGGCCTTGAGTGAAATCGATCGGCGCATCACGGATATCGAAGGGCTGCTCGCCTCCACGCGCCGTGCGCTGGAGGAGCATGCCGGAGATCGTCCGGCCGTCCGCGAATTGGCCGAGCAGGCCGAGGACCTCGTGCGGTTCCTCGAAGCGCGAGAGGGGATGGGCGCGACAAAACCGCTGGCCTACCTGCGCGGCTACTGTCCCGTCGAGCGCGTGGACGCGCTGCGCGCGGCGGCCGCGCAGCATGGGTGGGGCCTGCGCATCTCGGAGCCCGACGCCGAGGAGCCGGTGCCGACGCTGATTCGAAATCCGGGATGGGTGCGCCCGATCCAGACCGTGTTTAAAGCCATCGGCATCGTACCCGGCTATCGCGAGATCGACATCAGCGCGGCCTTTCTGCTCTTCCTAAGCCTGTTCTTTGCCATGATCGTGGGCGACGCCGGCTACGGATTGCTGTTCGTCGGCCTCACGTGGTGGGCGCGGCGGAAGCGGCCGAACGCGCCGGCGGAACCGTTCCGCCTGCTGATGGTGATGAGCGTCTCCACCGTCGTCTGGGGCGTCATCACCGGCAATTATTTCGGCATCGCCAACACGCCCGCGCCGCTGGCGGGCTTCAAGCTGGCGTGGCTGGGCGACGAGGACAACGTGAAGCGCCTGTGTTTTCTCATCGGCGCGATTCACCTTACCGTCGCTCATCTGTGGAATGCGATTCGCGTCTGGAACAGTCCGCGCGCGCTGGCGCAGCTCGGGTGGATCGCCACCACATGGACGATGTATTTCGCCGCGTGCAACATGGTTCTGGGCTACCCATACCCCGACGGAGTGGGGTGGATGTTTGTCGCGGGCGTGGCGTTGATCGTGCTGTTTATGACCCCGGCGCGCGAACTCAAAGCGGAGTGGTTCAACCATGTGATGCTGCCGTTGAGTCTCGTCAGCAATTTCGTGGATGTCGTGTCCTACCTGCGTCTCTTCGCCGTCGGCTTCGCCTCGTTCGCCGTGGCGTCGGCGTTCAACGAAATGGGCACGTCCGGGAGCGGCCTGCTGTCCGGTCTCGTCGGCGCGCTGATCATCTTTTTCGGCCACGCGCTCAACATTACGCTCGCCGCGATGGGCGTGCTGGTGCACGGCATACGCTTGAACACCCTCGAGTTTTCATCCCATATCGGGATGCAATGGACCGGCCGGCCCTACGCGCCCTTCGCGCGCAGGGCCCGCGCCGCGTCGGACGCGCGGCTTGAGCGCCGTTCCTCCGAGAGCGAGGCCTCGGGCAGGGTGTGAGTAGAAATCGATTCACGTGAAAGGAGAATGGAAATGGAAGCGGAAGTGATGGCGGGATTGGGTCGGATGGGCGCTGCGGCGTCGGTGGCGATGGCGGCTGTCGGGTCGGCGCTCGGCGCGGGCACGGCGGGCATGGCGGCGGTCGGCGCGTGGAAGAAATGTTTCGCGCAGAGCAAGGCGGCGCCGTTCATTTTGGTCACCTTCGTCGGCGCACCCCTGTCGCAGACCATTTACGGCATGATCCTGATGAACAACATCGTCAAAGCCGCAGCGGAGAATCCGGCGCTGTTCTGGGGCATGATCGGCACCGGCCTGTTCGGCGGCATCGCGATGGGCATGTCCGCGTGGTATCAAGGCAAGGTCGGCGCCGGCGCGGCGGATGCGATGGCGGAGACGGGCAAGGGCTTCGGCAACTACCTGATGGCCCTCGGCATCGTCGAAACCGTCGCCCTCTTCGTCATGGTCTTCATCGGCGCGGCGATCAAGTAACGCGAGGAGCGGCGCAGCCGCACATGTCGCGGGCCGCCGGCCAAACCGCGGATTGACGCCGCCGCGCGGCTCGTTTATTGCTTCGCGCCCGATAAATCGGATTCAACACATGGATATTCAATCACTATTCGCCGAGCGAATCGGCGGCGCGCGGTTCGGCACGACCAACGAAATTTACAAGTTCGAAAAGATCAAGCGCGCGAAAGCGGCCGCGCGGGCCGCCCGCCCGCACGTCGAGCTGCTCGACTTCGGCGTCGGCGAGCCCGACCAAATGGCGCCCGCCGCGATTCGAGAAGCCCTCAAGCGGGCAGTGGACGATCCCGCGAATCGCGGCTATGCCGATAACGGCATTCGCGAATTCAAGGTCGCCGCCGCGGACTACATGGCGAAGTTTTTCGGCGTCACGCATCTCGATCCCGACACGGAGATCAACCACAGCATCGGATCCAAGCCCGCGCTGGCCATGCTCCCGCTTTGCTTCGTCAACCCCGGCGACGTCGTCTTTCAGACCGTGCCCGGCTATCCCGTCTTGGCGACGCACGCGAAGTATCTTGGCGGCGAAGTCGTCAGACTCCCGCTAACGAAAGAAAACGGATTTTTCCCCGATTTGAAGGCGATCGATCCCGCCGTCGCGGCGCGCGCGAAATTGTTCTATGTGAACTATCCGAACAACCCCACCGGCGCCGCGCCAACGGCCGCGTTTTTTGACGAACTCATCGCCTTCGCCGACAAGCACAACATCCTGATCGTGCAGGACGCCGCCTACGCCACGCTGATATACGGCGACCGCCTTTCCATTCTCGGTCGGCCCGGCGGCAAGGACGTCGCGCTCGAACTGCACTCCATGAGCAAGAGCTACAACATGACCGGCTGGCGGCTCGGCTTCGTCGCCGGTTCGAAGAAAGCCGTGCAGGCGTTTGCCGAGGTCAAAGACAACTGCGATTCGGGCCAGTTCAAGGCGATCCAACACGCTGCGTGCGCCGGCATTGCCGACATCGGGCTTTCCGAGCAGATTCGCGACCATTACCGGCGCCGGCTCCAAAAGCTCGTCGCGCTCCTCCAGCGCGTCGGGTTCGATGCCGAGATGCCGGGCGGTACCTTCTTCCTCTACACGCGCGCGCCGGTCGCCGCCGGAGACACACGGTTCGCCTCCGCGGAAGATGCCTCGCAGTATTTGATCCGCGAATGGTCCGTCTCCACGGTTCCGTGGGACGATGTCGGCTCCTACTTGCGCTTCTCCTCCACCTTCGAGGCGCGCGACGAGGCGGACGAAGACCGCGTGCTCGGGGAGCTTGAAGACCGGTTGCGGAAAGCTCTATTGATCTTTTGACCGCGGATGCGCCGCTGAATATGGAGAGGGTCGCGCAGGCGGAGTTCGTCAGCGCTCCAGCACCGCCCACGTGAAGCCCGCGCCCTTGCCCTGAACGCGTCCGATCTGAATCCACAGCATCGCGAGCGGTTCCAAGTAGCGCGCCATTTTCAATTCGCCAGCAGGCATTGGGCGAAACCCAATCGCCTGCGCGAGATCGCCGGCGATTTGACGCGCCGCCGGATCGTCGCCCGCGATGAACATCGCGGGCGTGCCGCCGGGATAATTCGCGTCCGCAAAATTTTCCCAGCCGTAGGTGTTGAACCCCTTCACGACGCGCGCGCCGGGCGCGCGTCGTTGAATTTCTTCCGCGCCGCTGGTCGTGTGGCCGACGCTCAGCGTCAGCCCGGGCCCGATGGGGTTCGTCGCATCGATCACAACCTTGCCGGCCAGCGCGTCGGCATGCGCCGCGGCGAATTCCAGCGCCGCCGCATAGGGCGTGGCCAGGACGATCGTGTCGGCGGCCGAAACGGCGTCCGCCAGCCATCGCACATCCGGCGCGCGTCGCTGAACGAGCATGCGCACAAACCGGTGACGCACGCGATGTTGAGCAGCCAATTGAAACAACTCGAACGCGACGGGCTCGTCGTCCGCACAGCATACCCCGAAGTTCCGCCGCGGGTGGAATATTCAATCACACCGCTCGGTTTGGCGGTGTTGCCGGTCATCGACGCGCTCCGCGCGTTCGGCTTGTCGTTCAAGGCGCAGCGCGAGAAGAGAACCCGCAAGGGATCGCGAGGCGGATAGGGCGTCGATCAACCGGATGATGCATGGAGGCCCCCGCGCACCGGCGCATCAAACGGCCTGTTGCCCAAATCATGTCCAATACAACCCACCCCGCCCTTCGGGCACCCCTCCGGTGGAGGGGACGACTCTTCTTATGGTCCCCTTCTGGGAGGGGTCCGCGTAGCGGGGGGTGGGTAAATCCGCAATAAGGGTCCGACGGACGAGGTTTTGGGTGGGCCATGATAAGAGCAGCAGCCCCATCAAAAGATTGACCCGCCGCGACCGGCGTGGAGAATGGCCGTTAGGAGGAAACACAACATGGCACGCATCGTTCGCGGGGGGTTGATTCAGACGGCGGTCACACACGACGGCAACGAGAGCATTCCGGTCATCAAGAAGGCGATGATCGAGAAACACATGGCTCTGATCGAGGAGGCCGCGCGCAAGGGCGTCCGGGTGATTTGTCTTCAGGAAATCTTTTACGGTCCCTACTTCTGCGCCGAACAGCACACGCGCTGGTACGAAAGCACCGAGCGCATCCCCGACGGCCCCACGACGCAATTGATGTGCGAGACGGCCAAGCGTCTCGGCATGGTCATCGTTCTCCCGATCTACGAGGTCGATTTGCCGGGTGTGTACTACAACACCGCCGCCGTCATCGATGCCGACGGCCGCTACCTCGGCAAATACCGCAAGCACCACATTCCGCACTGCCACCCCGGCTTCTGGGAGAAATTTTATTTCAAGCCCGGCAACCTCGGCTATCCGGTGTTTGAAACCGCTGTCGGGAAAGTCGGCGTGTACATTTGCTACGATCGCCATTTCCCGGAAGGAGCCCGCGTGCTGGGGCTCAACGGCGCGGAGATTGTGTTCAATCCGTCCGCCACGGTGGCGGGGTTGAGCGAATATCTCTGGAAACTTGAGCAACCGGCTCACGCGGTGGCCAATCAGTACTATGTCGGCGCGATCAACCGCGTCGGCGTCGAGAAGCCGTGGTCAATCGGCGAATTCTACGGCCAATCCTATTTCTGCGATCCGCGCGGACAGTTCTTGGCCGTCGGCAGTCGCGATCGCGAAGAATTGGTGGTGGCCGATCTCGATCTGGACAAGATTTTGGAGGTTCGGAACACCTGGCAGTTCTTCCGCGACCGCAGGCCTGAATCCTACGGCAAGTTGACGGAACTGTAGCGATCGCAGCCGCGCCCAGCGTTCACGCTCCGCCGTCATGCGGGAGCCCCAACAAATCTCACCCGCTCCATCCTAGCAGACGCATATCAATTCTTAGCCCTCTCTCCCGCCCCGCGGGAGCATCATCAATGTTCCCGCTCCCTCTCCAAATGTCGAATGTCGAGACGTGACCCCAATCTATTGCTCCCTCTCCCGCTCTGCGGGAGAGGGTTGGGGTGAGGGCCAGGCTCGCCATTACCGGTAGCCGCATATAACGACGCGGATCGAACCGAGAACAACAGCACATAATTTCCGTGCCCGTCCGCGGGCGTTCTGTGATACCTTCCGCCCCATGAGCCAGACATTATTCAGCGCCAAAGCAGGTCGTCAGATTTCAGTCTTCCTCGAAAACCGCCCAGGCACGCTTTCCGAAGTGATCGATACACTGGGCGCCGGCGGCATCAACATGCTCGCGCTGTCGCTGTCCGAGGGCTTGGACATCGGCTACCTGCGCATCATCGTCGATAAGCACGACGAGGCCGTCCGCGTACTGCGCGCGGCCGGCCATCTGGTGATCGAGCGCGACGTCGCGCTGCTGACCGTCGCCAACCGGCCGGGCGGCCTCGCCGCCGCGATCGACCAATGGGCGAAGGCCGGTGTGAATGTCGAATACGCCTATTCCGCCGACGACGCGAACGCGGACCGCAGCCTGATCGTCGCTTATGTGAAGGACCTGCCAAAGGCCCTCGCGGCCCTTCGCGAGGCGTAAAATTTTTCCATGCTCTGTAAATTACAGAGCATGGAAGTTTTAAAAAAAGTTTTTACAGAGCATGGAACTTTTTGCGGGCGCACGGAATCCCGCGTCGCCTCGGGGAACGACAAGTTGTGGGCCTGACGATCGAGAAGAAGGGGAGGGCGCCGAAAAACACCTCCGCGGTCGTTGAAGAACCCTCGGCTGGCAACGAGGAGACCCCGGCGGGCAACAGACCCCGGCGGGCTTGTCCCGCCGGTGAATACGTTCGGCGGCTACACGCGCCCGCCCGCAAATCACTCCCGCGCTCGATCGCGCCCGATGACGGGTAACGCCTTTATTTCGTGTATTGACCGCTCTACGCGACTTCGCCTAGCCTCCGGGTTTCGCGTGCCGGGGATGGGGGCGCGCGAGCGTGTGCAGCCCTGAAATCGCGAGGAACGGATGGCCAATACGGTTCTGGTCGGCGCCCAGTGGGGCGACGAAGGCAAAGGCAAAATCATCGATGTGCTGGCGGAGGAGGCCGATTGGGTCGTCCGCTATCAGGGCGGGAATAACGCCGGGCACACGGTGGAGATCGGCGCCGATCGATATGTGCTGCACCTGATTCCGTCGGGCATCCTGCATGACGGCAAGCGCTGCATCATCGGCAACGGCGTCGTGGTCGATCCGGTCGCGCTGCTGGAGGAGATCGACGGCATCGAGCAGCGCGGGATCCGCACGGGCGGGCGTCTCTTCGTGAGCGATCGCGCGCACCTGGTCTTCCCGTACCACAAGCGGATCGATGAGTATCGCGAGCAAAAGCCGGCAACCGGCGCGAAGATCGGCACGACCAAGCGCGGCATCGGCCCGACCTACGGCGACAAAGCGGCGCGCGTCGGCTTGCGGGCGGGCGACCTGTTGGAACCCCATTTCGCGGACATGCTGCGGCAGCGCATCGAGACGAACAACAAGATCATCGCGACGTTCGGCGGGCCGCCGCTCGATGTGGAGCAGACGGTCGAAACCTATCGCGCTGTCGCCGCGCGGTTGACACCGTATGTGGCCGACACGATTCCGATGGTGCACCAGGCGATTTCCCGCAAGGAGCCGATCCTGTTCGAAGGCGCGCAGGGCACGTTGCTCGATATTGATTACGGGACGTATCCGTTTGTGACCTCGTCGAACGCGACCTCCGGGGGCGCCTGCACCGGCAGCGGCGTGCCGCCGCATCGGGTGGACCGCGTGATCGGCGTGATCAAGGCGTATTCGACGCGCGTGGGCGAGGGACCGTTCCCTACGGAGTTGAAGGATGAAATGGGGGAACGCCTCCGGAAGATCGGCAACGAGTTCGGCGCGACGACCGGGCGTCCGCGCCGGTGCGGGTGGTTCGATCTCGTTGTCGCGCGCTACTCGGCGATGGTCAACGGCATTGACGACTGGGCGGTCACCAAGCTCGATGTGCTCGACGACGTGGACGAAATCAAGGTGTGCGTCGCGTACGAATTTGACGGGCGCCGCTACGAGACGCTGCCGGCGTCGGTGCGGGTGCTGGAGGGCTGCCGTCCGGTGTACGAATCGTTTTCCGGCTGGCGGTGTTCCACGAAAGAGGCGCGCGCGCGCGACGAGTTGCCGGCGGCGTGCCGGGAGTATTTGGCGGCGCTCGCGCGGTTGACCGGCGCGCCGATCAGCATTCTCTCGAACGGGCCGCGCCGCGAGAATACCTTGCGTCTGGACCGCGCGGGTTCGATGATCGCGCCATGAGTTCGAACCGTCCATCGCCGCCGCAGCATGTGGCCATTATCATGGACGGCAACGGGCGGTGGGCGAAGGCCCGCGGGTTGCCGCGGCTGCGCGGGCATCAGGTGGGGGCCGAGTCCGTCCGCGCGATCCTGCTCGCGTGCCGCAAAGTCGGCGTCAAGTATCTGACGCTCTACGCGTTCAGTTCGGAAAACTGGGTGCGCCCGCGCCCGGAGGTGACCGGGTTGATGAGCCTGCTCCGGAAGTTCCTGCGCGAGCAGGCGGAGGAGCTGCACCGGCACAAGGTCCGCCTTCGCGTGATCGGCCGTATGCGGGACCTTCCGCTGCCGGTGCGCCGCGAGCTTCATCGGGTTATTGAGGAAACAGCGCACTACACGGACGGGCATCTGGTGCTCGCGTTGAGCTACGGCGGCCGCCAGGAAATCACCGATGCGGTGAAGGCCATCGCCGCGAAGGTGAAGGCGGGGGACCTCGACCCGCGCCGGATCACGGAAGCGACCATCGCCCAGCACCTCTACTTGCCGGACGTGCCGGATCCCGATTTCATGATCCGCACCAGCGGCGAGCTGCGCATTAGCAATTTCCTACTCTGGCAGTTGTCCTATGCCGAGCTGTACGTGACGCCGGTGATGTGGCCGGACTTTCGCGAGCCGCAGTTTTTGGAAGCGCTCGAGGCCTATCACGCGCGCCACCGCCGATTTGGGGACATCAAATAACCGCGCATGCTGCGCCACCGTGTCATCAGCGGGGTTCTGCTCGGCGCGGCGCTGCTGGCCGCCATTTTTCTCCTGCCGCCCGCGGGTGTGTTGCCGGTGCTGCTGCTGATCGTGGGGCTGGCGATGCGCGAGTTTTATGCGCTGCTGGACGCGCGCGAGATGCCGCACTTCAAGGCGCTCGGTATCGCGTGCGGTCTGCTCCTCGTCGGCGCAACATGGGCGGCGCATCACTACGCGTGTCCACAGCGCGCGGCGGTCGAACCGGTGGTGCTCTTCCTGGCCTGCGGAACAATTTTCATCCGGCAACTCTTTCACACCCGCACAAACCGCCCGTGGGATTCGATGGCCGGCACGCTGCTGGGCGTGTTGTATATCGCGTTTCTATTTAATTTCATGGTCAAGCTCCTCATGCTGTGGGGCGACGCGGCGGGCCGGATGCTGGTCTTGTACCTTGCCGTGGTGGTGAAATTCACGGACATCGGCGCGTTTTTCATCGGCTGCGCGGTCGGCCGGCACAAGCTGATTCCGCGCATCTCTCCGGCGAAGACCTGGGAGGGCGTGATCGGCGGCGTCGCCGTGGGCATGCTCGCAGGATGGGTCTTTTCGCTGCTGGCGGGCGATGCATTTATCCTGCGCGGCGCGGCGGTGTGGGGCGTCGGATTCGCGCTGGCGATTGCGGGCGTGATCGGCGACCTGATCGAATCGCTTTTCAAACGCGCGTCCGGCGTGAAAGATTCCGGCACGATGATTCAAGGGATGGGCGGTCTGCTCGATGTGCTGGACAGTCTGCTCTTTTCCGCGCCGGTGTTGTATATTGCCGCGCTGCTGATCGCGCCGCACTAACGCAAAGGAATCTCGATGCTCGAATGGATCCTCGCCAACGGCTACGCCTTGTTTGTTGTCCTGCTGCTTTTTGGACTCACGATCTTCGTCCATGAACTCGGCCACTTCCTTGTCGCGCGGTGGTGCGGGCTGACGGTGGACACCTTTGCGATCGGGTTCGGCCCCGCGATTTGGAAACGAACAATCAACGGCGTAGAATACAAGATCGGCATCCTGCCCTTCGGCGGCTATGTCGCGCTGCCGCAAATGGACCCGGCGGGCGAGCGGCCCGATAGCGAGGCCAAATCGCGCGAGCTGCCGCCGGTCACGCCGGGTCGCAAAATCCTCGTCGCGCTCGCGGGCGTCACCTGCAACATGATCCTCGCGATTGCCATTGCTTACGTTGTGTATTGGGGCGGCCAGTCCTACGCGCCGCCCGAAGGCCGCGTCGTGCTCGGTTACGTCGAGCCGGATAGCGAGGCCTACGCGGCCGGTGTCCGCATCGGCGACACCATCGAAGCCGTCAACGGCAAGCCGGTCGGAACCTGGGACGCCTTTATCATGGAGGTCGCGCTGTCCGATGCGCCGACGTTGACCGTTCAGCACGCCGACGGCCAGCGGGCCGAATTGTCGCTCGCCCGCCGCGAATTTATGGGGGCATCGTTCATACCCGGCGTGGCGCCGATGAATTATTGCTACGTCCTGCGCGCGCGGCCCGGATCCAGTGCGGAGGCGGCCGGATTGAAAAACGGCGACCGCATTCTCCAGATCGACGGCATCGAAGTCTTCAGTCGAGAGCACCTGATCGACATTGTCAATGCGCGTGGCGGCGTAACAGTGCCGATCATCATCGAGCGTGCCGGCGCCCGGTTGGAATTGGCCGTGACGCCCGCTTACGACGAGGCGCTCGGCCGCGCGCTGATCGGCATCGAGTTCAACACGCTCGATGTGAAAAAACCATGGGCCCAGATCAAGGCGCACGCGACGCTGATATTCCGCCTGCTCAAAGCGCTCACGACGCCCCGCGAGGCGAAGGCCGCCGCGGGCGCTGTCGGCGGGCCGGTCGCGATCCTGTCGATGTTTTGGCTCTACGTGCAGGGCAGTTTCATCATGGCGCTGTGGTTCACCTGTTTATTAAACGTCAACCTAGCCGTGTTGAATCTGTTGCCGATCCCGGTGCTCGATGGCGGGCACATCATGCTGTCGATTTGGGAATGGATCACCCGTCGCCCCGCGAGCTACCGCGTGGTGAGCATCATCTGGAACGGATCGGCGATTCTGCTGATCGCGCTATTTAGTGTGCTTACATGGCGCGATATCGACCGTTTTTTCCTGCGGCGCCCGAGCGCCTCTGCGCCGGCAGAGCAGCCTGTGTCAACCAACGCCGTGCCCGCGGATGCCGTCGGGCCCTGACGGTTCAATGATGAACCGCGATCGCGCGTCCCGCATCGATACGCCGCGCCGTTGGTGGTGGGTCCTGGGGTTTATGGGCGCGGCGTTTGTTGCGTGGCGTATTTGGCAGCCGCCCGTGGTGACGGTTCAACGCATCGACTCGCCTGACGGCCATGTGCGCGCGTACTTGCAGCGCACGAAGTACGTCAAGGACCACTACCGCGTACGCATCTCCGGCGTCGGCCCGTCATACATTGCGTACCACTCGCCGCCCTTTGAGCACGACTATCGAGTGGATCGCGGAGAGCGCTTGCGCTGGACCCCGGACGGATCGAACTTGATTCTGCGCATTGACGGTAGGGACATCTGGCGTTGGGACCGCGCCGCCGCCCGCGCCGTCGACCTCGACCCCGCAGACGCCTGGTAGCCCCAAAAGGGGTCAGTAGCCCCAAAAGGGGTCAGTCCTTTATTCATGACGGCCCCAAAAGGGGTCAGTCCTATATTCATGACGTCAAGAATAAAGGACTGACCCCTTTTCTTAATGCGGGCGCACACGCAACGGTGGCCGGCTTATGGGAGGCGTGATAAAATGAATGGGTGATTCGCCGTGTGTTCGAGACGATTCGGGAACGGGCGCTGTGGGACGACGGCGCCCGCCTGCTGGCAGGTGTGTCGGGCGGCGCGGACTCGGTCGCCATGCTCCATGTGCTGTGCCATTGGGCGCGCCGGCGCCCGCTGCGCCTGATCGTCGCGCACCTGCACCACGGGATTCGAGGGCGCCAGGCGGATCGCGATGCGGAGTTCGTGCAACTGCTCGCCTGGTCGCTTGGGCTGCCCTGTGTCGTCGGCTTCGCGGATGTTCCCGCCCGCGCGAAAAAGTCCGGCGAGAGTGTCGAAATGGCCGCGCGCGCGGCGCGGCACGCGTTCTTTCGCCAGGTCTGCGCGGAGACCGGCGCGACGGCCGTCGCCCTCGCGCATACCGCGGACGATTCCGCCGAAACCGTGCTGCTGCGCCTGCTCCGCGGCGGAGGCGTGCAAAGTCTCGGCGGCATTCCGCCCGCGTCGGATGTTGGGCGCCTGCGTATTGTGCGCCCGTTGATCGATGTCACGCGCGAGTCCGTCGAGATGTTTTTGCAAAGTCACGCGCTGCGTTGGCAGGAGGACCGTACCAATCGCGACCGCTCCATTTTGCGCAACCGGGTTCGACACGAGTTGCTCCCCCTGCTTGAATCTCGCTATCAACCGGGGATCAAGCGCGTCCTCGCGCGCACCGCGGAGCGGATTCGAGAGGATGCCGCGCTGCTCGAGCCGATCATTCAACGCGCGGAGCGACGCGCCGCAGTCGGATCCCATCTCGATCTCGGCGCGCTGCGCGCGCTGCCCCCGGCGCTGTGCCGGCACGTTCTCGCGCGTTGGCTGCGACGGCAAGGGGTGCCGGATGCGCGCCTGGACGCCGATTACCTGGCGCTCGTGCAGAACGCGATTGTCGCTGGGCGCGTGCGCGTGCAGGCGGCACCCGATCGCCGAATCGAGACGGAGGGCGGGCGACTGACCGTCGTATCTTCCAGCCACCGCGTGCGCCGCGCGCCTGCGCCGCGCACGCTACCGATCCCCGGCAAGGTCGATTGGGGTGGGGAGCGGATGATTTCCGCTCGGTTTGACAGGGGGATTTTGCGTCCGCCGCGCGCGCGGATCGGCGATGCGCCGGTCGAGGCGGCGATCCGGCGTCCGCGCGCAGGGGAGCGACTGATGGTGCGCCCGGCATGGCCCGGCGCGCGGTTTGCGCCGATCGGCCTCGAGGGTTCGGTCAAGTTGCAGGATTTGTTTGTGGATCAGCGTGTCCCGCGAGAGCGGCGCGCGGAGATTCCGCTGGTGACGTGCGGGGACGAGGTGGTCTGGGTGCCCGGACACCGTATCGCGCGCGCGTGGGCCGTCGCGTCCGAAACTGCGCCGAGCGTGCGCCTGCGCTTCGCCTGACCGGCCGCGGCCGGCCCGAAAAAACAACGGCCCATCTGCCTTGTGCTGGGCGCGGTCATGGCCTATTGTTCATAGCTGTTGATTTATTGTCATTTTTCGGGATATACGTTTCATGGAAACACCCAACAAAACACCGCCCCCCGCGCCGGGTTCGGAGAACAATCGGATGCCGTTCCGCGGCATGGCGGTTTGGTTCCTACTGCTCGCGCTGTTGCTGTTCGTATTTCAGATGTTCTCGCAGGGGCCGGAGCGGATCACGAAGGTGGCCTACAACCCGGATTTTCTTGGTCTGATTGAGCAGGATAAGATTCAAAAAGCCGAAATCGTGATGGAGATGTCCGGCTTTCGCTTCGTACGCGGCGAACTGAAGGACTTGGACGAGAAGACCGGGCGACCAAAGAAGTTCAAGGTGAACATCGCGTCCACGGACGAGGTGCAGAAAAAACTTACCGAGAAGGGCATTGCGTTTGAGGTCGTTCCGCAGAATCCGTATCTCTGGCAAGTGTTGTCGGGCGCGATCCCGTTCCTGCTGGTGATGGCGCTGTTGTATTTTTTGTTCATGCGCCAAATGCGGATTGCGGGCAAGGGCGCGATGAGCTTCGGCAAGAGCCGGGCGAAACTGCTGCACAAAGGCAAGAACCGCATCACCTTCTCCGATGTGGCGGGTGTGGAAGAGGCCGAGGAGGAAGTCACGGAGATTGTCGAATTCCTAAAGGACCCGAAGCGCTACCAAAAACTCGGCGGGCGCATCCCCAAGGGCGTCCTGCTGGTCGGCCCGCCGGGTACCGGCAAGACGCTGCTCGCGAAGGCGATCGCGGGCGAGGCGAATGTGCCGTTCTTCAGCATCAGCGGCTCGGACTTTGTCGAGATGTTCGTCGGCGTGGGCGCGTCCCGTGTGCGCGACAGGTTCGAGCAGGCGCGCAAGAACGCGCCGTGCATCATCTTCATCGACGAAATTGATGCGGTGGGCCGGAGCCGGTTCAGCGGAATCGGCGGCGGCCATGACGAGCGCGAGCAGACGTTGAACGCGTTGCTCGTCGAGATGGATGGGTTCGACACGCTGGAGGGCATTATCATCATCGCCGCGACGAACCGACCGGACGTGCTCGACAATGCGCTGCTGCGGCCGGGCCGGTTCGATCGGCAGATTGTCGTGGATCTCCCATCGCTCGAAGGCCGCGAGGCCATTCTGAAAATCCACACGAAGAAGATCAAACTCGCGAAAGACGCCGACCTGCGCCGCATCGCGCGCGGCACGCCGGGGTTCTCCGGCGCCGACCTCTCGAACCTCGTGAACGAAGCCGCACTTATCGCGGCGCGGCGCGGCGCGGAGTCCGTCGAATTGAAGGACATGGAGGAGGCGCGCGACAAGGTGCGCTGGGGCCGCGAGCGGCGGAGCCGCCTGCTCGACGAGCAGGAAAAGACGTTGACCGCGTATCACGAGGCCGGCCACGCGATTGTGCTGGCGCTGCAGGAAGAGGGCGAGCCGCTCCACAAAGTCACGATCATTCCGCGCGGCCAGTCGCTCGGCTCGACGATGCAGCTCCCCGAAAAAGACCGCTACACGCAGGGCCGCCGCAAGCTGCTCGGCATGTTGGTCGGGTTGATGGGCGGGCGCGCCGCCGAGGAACTCGCGTGTAGCGATATCACTACCGGCGCGCAAAACGATCTCAAGCAGGCGACCCGCCTCGCGCGGTTGATGGTGTGCGAGTGGGGCATGAGCGCGGAGCTGGGCCCGCAGTCGTTCGGCGATCGCGAGGAACTGCTGTTCCTCGGCCGCGAAGTTTCGCGCAACCAGGATTACAGCGAGGCCACCGCGCAGAAAATCGACCAGGAAGTCAACCGCATGCTGCGGGAGGCATATGCCAAGGCGATCGAAATTCTGCAGACGCACCGCGACAAGCTCGACTTGATCACGCGTCTGCTGATCGAGCGCGAGACGCTCGATGGCCAGGAAGTGGTCGAGCTGATCAAGCACGGACGCATCCTCTCCGAGGCGGAGCGCGGCGGCCCCTCTGGCGGCCCGCCGCCCATTCCCGCGCCGGCCGCGACACCCGCGCCCGCGCCAGCCTCCGAAGCGCCGCCGGTGATTGGCGCCAATCCGCGCCCTTCGCTTGCCTGATGAGATAGGAGTGCGGATGTCCGCGACGCCGCTTCTCTGGCGCTGCCGTGATCGAATGATCGATTGTGCTGCGCGCCCGCTGATCATGGGCATACTGAATGTCACGCCGGATTCCTTCTCCGATGGCGGCGCTTATTTCGATCCCGCAGCGGCCATCGCACGCGGCCTGCGCATGGCGGAGGAGGGCGCGGACATCCTCGACATCGGCGGTGAATCCTCGCGGCCCGGCGCGGCCCCCGTGGCGCCTGAGGAGGAGCGGCGTCGCGTGGAGCCGGTGGTGTCCGCGCTGGCGCGCGCCACGCGCTGTCTGATCTCGGTGGACACGACCAAAGCCTCCGTTGCGGACGCCGCGCTGCGCGCCGGCGCGCACATCGTGAATGACATCGCCGCGCTGCGCGGCGATCCGGAGATGGCGCGCACGGCGCGGGCGCACGGCGCGGGCGTGGTCTTGATGCACATGCAAGGCACGCCGCAAACCATGCAGGCCGCGCCGCACTACGGCGATGTGGCGAGCGAGGTGCGCGCGTTCCTGGAGGAGCGCATCGATGCGGCGCGCGCGGCGGGACTGTCGGACGAACAGCTCGTTATCGATCCGGGAATCGGCTTCGGCAAGACGGTCGCGCACAATGTCGCGCTGCTGGCGGACCTCTCGTCCTTTGCCGCGCTGCGCCGGCCGATTCTGGTCGGCGTATCGCGCAAGAGTTTTCTCGGCGCGTTGACCGGGCGTCCGGTGGCGGACCGCCTCGCGCCGAGTCTCGCGGCGATGGCGTTCGCCTTCGCGCGCGGCGCGCACATCGCGCGTGTGCATGACGTAAAGGAATCTTGCGAGACGGCGCATCTGATCGGTATCCTGCGCACCGGTCAGGTTCCGCCCCCATGAGTTTTCAGGATCGCATTCTGTTTCCCGGCATCCACGGGTTGCTGGAGATCGCGTTTATGGCGGTCGCGATCTACTACATCCTCTTGTTCTTCAAGGGCACGCGCGGCGCGCAGGTGCTGTCCGGCCTGGTGATTGTCTATGTCGTGATCCTCACGCTGACGTATCTGCTCGAACTCGACACGCTCAACTGGCTGATCCAACGGTTCACGGTCTATCTGTCCGTTGCGCTGCTGATCATTTTTCAGCCTGAAATCCGCCGCGCGCTCGCCGAGCTGGGTCCGCGCCATTTTGCGGGGAACGGGGAGGGGGACCGCACGCTCGTGGAAACGCTGATCGAGGCGGTGCGCCGGTTGACGGAGAACAAGATCGGCGCGCTGATTGCGATCGAGCGCGGCGTCAACACGACGCCGTATCAGGAGGCCGGCACGCCGCTGGACAGCCGTATTTCGCCCGAGTTGCTCGCGACGCTTTTTTTCCCGAACAGTCCGCTGCACGACGGCGGCGTGATCATTCGCGGCGACCGCATTGTCGCGGCCGGCTGCTTGTTTCCGCTCTCGCAGAAGGCGGAGTTGAGCCGATCGCTGGGAACGCGGCATCGCGCGGCGATCGGGTTGTCCGAAGAGACGGACGCGATTGTCATCGTGGTGTCCGAGGAGACCGGGGCGGTGTCCGTCGCCTACAAGGGCCGTTTGCGCCGCGGGCTGGAGATCGATCGTCTCGAGCGGTTCCTGATGACTTCGCTGGTGCGTCCGCGCGCCGCCGAGACGGGCGGCGGCGTGCGCCGCTGGTGGGAGGCCCTTCGCCCTTCGCGTGTGCGCACGCGCCCATCCGCTCCGCCGGTCAGCCAGGAGGCGCATGGCCGTTAATCTCTCCAGCTTCTGGCGCGCGATGCGGAACAACGGCGGCCTGAAGGCGCTCGCCGTCGTTTTGGCGGCCCTCGCCTGGTACGTCGTCCGCGGGATCACGAGTCATACCGCCGTCGTGCGCGAAGTGCGCGTCTCTGTCCTGCTGGACGAGGGCTGGGCGGTGCTCGACCGCTCGGTCGAGGAAGTGGATGTCCTCTGCCGCGGTTCGCAGAGCGACATTCGCTATTTGACGCGCGACCAGCTCCGGGTCGAAGTGGATATGCGCGGGCGCTCCGTGCCCGGCACGACCGAGGTGCCCTTGCGCCCGCAGTCGATCAAAGTGCCCGGCGGCGCGCGCGCCATCGCGGTGGAGCCGCCTGAACTGACGCTCACGCTGGACCGCGAGGGCGAACGGATGGTCAAGGTAAAGGCGGAGATCATCGGCAATCCGCCGGAAGGCTACGAGCTGGCCGAAGTCTCTACCACGCCCGCTGAAGT
>CALGMT010000063.1 GCA_937958885.1 uncultured bacterium
CCCGCACATACGCTTCATAGGCCCGACGACAGGCCGCCAGATTCGGCCGGTTCATCAGACCCAGCCAGTCGTAGGACACATCCTCTTCCGCTTGCCCCGCTCGCAGGCACCCGCGCAGGCTGCTCCACGCATACCGCTGCAGATACCGCCACTTCTCCGCAACGCTCTTCTTCGCCATCCCTTTTACGCAGACCGGATTCAGGTGGATGTAGCGCGTCAGCCGCAGCAGGTACTCGTCGTCGCCCACCAGCTTCGCCCCGTACCGGCCCTGGAAGCAGTGCCCCGGGCGTTGGTGCTTGTGCCGGAAATAAAGCGCATACGACGTATTCAGCCGCCGCATGAAGGCGGGCAGGTTCGCGCGCGGCGTCTCGACCAGCAGGTGATAGTGGTTCGGCATCAGCGCCCACGCATACAGGTGGACGCCCTCGCAGGCCAGCGCGTGGCCAGCGTTTCCGGTCTTCGGCGCAGCGGCCGTGCCGCACACGCTGTAAATGAAAGTCACACAATAGCTGCTTACTTCGAGTCGTTTCTTTTATTCAAGGGTTCGCCCGCCACCGTCACGGCCATCGCGGAGAATCAATCACCGAAATTGCCTAGCAGACCGTTCATATCGAGGGGAAATCGTCGCCGTTCCTGCTCGCGGAGTTCCCGGAGACCTTGCGTATCGGTCGAGGAACACTCGAAGCGTCTTGGGTGGTGGGCGTAACAGGACTTGAACCTGTGACCCCTTCCATGTCAAGGAAGTGCTCTAGCCAACTGAGCTATACGCCCAAAGTGTTAGGCAGATTAGCGCATACCCCGGGCCTGTCAAGGTCAGGCCCGTTCGATGCGGCGTACACGCGTTGCCGTCCAGTCCAACGCAACGCGCGAGGCCATTGGTCGCAGCGCGTCCCGCTGCGCCGGGCTCAACAACAGCAGAAATCGATCTCTGCGCCTACAGCCGGATAAAACGCGCCACGAGTCGGTCAAAACCGGTGATTCGTGTGTAGGCCGCTTCTTTCTCGATGTGCGGCTGCGCGTCAATTCGTTCGATGCGATCGACCTTCTCGCAAAGCGCGGACAGCAGACTGCGCAGGAGCAGCCGCGCATGCGCAGCGCCCATGCAACTGTGATGGCCGCTGCCGAATCCGACGTGGGGGTTGGGCATGCGATCCAGTTTGACCGTGTCCGGATCCTCAAAAATGTTTTCGTCGCGGTTGGCCGAGGCCCAACAGAGCGCAACCCGACCGCCTGGAGGAACCTGCTCGCCGAGCGCCTGGGCGCCTTTATGACAGACGCGCCCGATGTGGGTCAGCGGACTCGCGATCCGGACAAACTCTTCAACGGCGGGAACAATGCGCCTGGCATCGGCGCGCAAGAAGCTTAACGCATCCGGATGGCCGGCGAAATAGTCGATGATGGTGCTCACGGTGTGAATCACGGTATGCCGCCCGCCGGCGAATGCGAGATTGGCAAATCCCATTTGCTCCTCCCGGGTGAGCCGACGCCCGCGAAACTCCGCCTGAGTCAAATAACTAAAAAAGTCCGCGCCGGGCTCCGCAGCGGCCGCATCGAGCCGCTGCGTGAGATAGCGATCGAGATTTTTTCCGTCCGCATGCGGATCGCCCACGTCAAAGACGCGCACCCCCCACTCGACCCAGATGTCGGCTTCCGATTCGGGCACATTGAGCAGGATCGTCAATGCTTTCGCCTGCAGCGGCAGCGAAAATTCGCTGAGCACCTCGATCTGATCCCGATCGAGCGTGCGCTCGACCATTCGGCCCACGAGATTCCGAACACGCTCAATCACGTCCGGAAGCAACGGACGCTTGAAGAACGGTTCTGTGACGGCTCGATAATTGGTGTGCTCCGGCGGATCGGTTTCAATAGGTAGCTGCCGAACGGTGCGCACCGATTCTTCCGAGGGGATCGGCACGCGAAACGGGGCGTTGTTGCTGAAGGTTTGCCAGTCTTTGGCCGCGCGGCGAAGTTCATTGTAACCGAGGATCATCGGCACCGGCTCGCCCTGAAACGGACAGACGAGCACGCCGCTCTTTTGGCGATGTTCGCGGAAGGGATCAGGGAATTCGCTCATGATGAGGCTCCTCGGACATTGTCCATGAGAGTTTTGATATCCACGTTTGGATCGGCGATGCGCGTGCGATCGACAGCCTTTCCTAAGGAAATCAGTTTCGATCCAACGGTATAGGCTATGGCGTCATTCACCGCGGCGACAGCGATGAGGCGCTCGCCCATGAAATACCAAGCCGAAAGGCTGCGCGGTAACCCCGGGTGCCTGCGCAAGACCATATCGTCATACCCGTTGGACAGTCCTGCCATTTGCAACTTTATGTCGTATTGGTCCGACCAGAACCATGGCAGCGCGCGAGGCGGAATCGGATGGCCGGCAATCGCTGACGCCGCCGTCCGTGCCTGATCCGTTGCGTTCTGTACGCACTCAAGCCGGATGTCGCGCTCATACATCGGGTGATGCTGGCAGGTGCAATCGCCGATCGCAAAAATGTCCGGGTCGCTGGTCCGGCACGCCGCGTCCACGCGAATGCCGTTATCGACCGCAAGTCCCGCCGCCTCGGCCAGAAGGGTGTTCGGCGCCGCACCCGTGCCTGCGACAACAAGCTCGGCCGCATACTCCGCATGCTCTTTTGTCTCGACGCGGTACAGCCCCGCTCCCCTGCGAATCGCACTCACCGTTACGCCCGTGTGAATTTCAACACCTTCCTCGCGATGGATCCCATGCAATACCTTCGCCATTTCGGGCGAGGTCACCCGGGAAAGGATGCGCGGCTCCCGCTCCAGCACAGTTACCTCGCGGCCCTGTCGGCGCAGCGAGGCCGCCACCTCTAGACCGATAAATCCGCCGCCCAGAATCAGCGCGCGGGATGCGCCGGCAATAGCGCCGCGCAGCGTGTCGCACTCGTTCGCTGTGCGGAGAAGATGAACGCCCGGCAGATCAATCCCCTCGATCGGCGGCTTGCGGTTATGCGAGCCGGTGGCCAGCACAAGTTTGTCGTATGCGAGCGCCGCGCCATCCGCGAGGATCGCCGCGCGTTTCGCCCGGTCGATTTCGACAACCCGCGCGTCGAGTCGGAACTCGATTGCCTGTTGCGCATAGACGGAGACCGGCCGAATCAGTATCTGATCGAACGTTGCTTCGCCTTTGAGATACCCCTTGGACAACGGCGGGCGATGATAGGGGTGGATCGGCTCATCTCCCACCACCGTGATGCGTCCGCTCCAGCCGAGCCGGCGAAGCGAGAGCGCGCATTGAGCGCCTGCGTGCCCGCCGCCGACGATCACGCACGCTGGCGCGGAAGCGGACATCAACGCGCGGCGACGCGCACGACGAGTCCGTCCAGCGCATCATTAATCCTGACTTGGCACGCGAGCCGGCTTCGCTCATTCGTGACGTCCTGCAATTCGAGCAAGGCCCGCTCTGCAGATCCCGGTGGCCCTACACGATCCACCCACTCCGGTTCGACGTGGATGTGGCAGGTCGCGCATGAGCAAACGCCGCCGCAATCTGCGTCGATGCCCTCCACGCCGTTCTGCACGGCGGCTTCCATCAGCGAACCGTCCTTACGCTCGACCGTCCGCGTCGCGCCGGACGGCGTGATGAATGTGATCGAGGCCATACGCTTCTCCTTCTTCTTTCACCGACCGAGACGAATCGCTCGCCGCGATTGTCCTGCACGCCCCCCCCACTCCTACCCTCTCCTCCTCGGGGTAGGCAGAACGCACACCCGCACCCGACGATGTGGGGCAAGGGCGAGAGCTCCACCATGCAGTACGCCGTATCGGACAAAATTTATGTGTGCGTTCCTATACCATCGTCGCCGACGATACTTCCTACACACCGGTGTCAATTAATAATACTATTATTGCATTATATTGACTTTTGGGAATGCACTACTGCAATAACACAATCGTTTAGAGCCATGCAGCCGATATTTGAAAAAGTTCCGCTTACGCCCGATCGCCCATACCTGTTCTGGGTGCGTTCGGAGGCGCGCTTCACGTTCCGGTGGCATTTTCATCCGGAATACGAGCTGACGCTGATTGTGCAAGGAACCGGCACGCGCGTCGTGGGCGATCGGGTGGAGCCCTATCGCGAAGGCGATCTTGTTCTGTTGGGTCCGAACCTTCCGCATTCATGGTCGAGCGCGCAGGCCGCTGCGCCCGGAAGGGGGCGGGCAATCAATCAAGCGTACGTTTTCCAGTTCTCCCCGGCCTTGTTCGGGGAATCGTTTTGGAGGCAGCCGGATATGGCGCGGCTGGCGGCGCTCTTGGAGCGCTCCCGGCGAGGGCTTCTTTTCAAGGGCCGTTTACGGGACGAGGCCGCGCGATTGATTCGGGAGAGCCATCGCGAAAAGGGGTTGCGTCGCCTCGCGCGACTGATGGAGCTTTTCGACATTCTGGCCAGCGCAAGGAATGCCGTTCCGCTTTCCACTACGGCGGCCGTCGAATCAGGACCCCGGCGGCGGGGCGAACAGATTGAGCGCATTTTCCGCTATATACATGAACATGCCCGGGACGCGTTGGGCCTCGATGCGGTCGCCAAGCGCTTTCATATGGCGCCGAGCACGCTGCATCGGCGGCTCAAACGCGAAACAGGGCGCAGCCTGACCGAGTTGGTGAACGAACTCCGTGTCAGCCATGCGTGCGGATTGCTCGCCCACGGCGACGCGCGCATCGCGGAAATCTGCTACCAGTGCGGATATCAAAATCTCTCGTACTTCAACCGGCGATTCCGAGAGTCCACCGGCATGACGCCGCGCGAATACCGACGCCGCATCCTCGGCATGGCGGCATGAACAAGGAGCCCCCCATGACGCCGCATGAGCGAACGGTCCGCTTCCTGCGCGGCGCGTCCGTTGACCGCCCACCGTTCCACCCAATCATCATGCGATGGGCCGCGCGATATGCCGGGGTGAAGTATCGCGATTTCTGTCTCGACTACAGGGCGAAATGCGGTGCCATGATCCGCTGCGCACAAGACTTCGGCGCCGATTGGGTGACAACATTGTCGGACCCCTACTGCGAGGCTGAGGCCTTCGGCCTTCAGATCGAATACGTCGAAGATGATCTGCCATTGGAACGCGGCGGACATCTCGCGGACCTCGATGCCGTCGCGCATCTGAAGCCGTTCGATCCCCGACAGCACGCGCGTTGCCGCAATCGGATCCGCGAGATCGAGGAGTTTCGGCGTCTGTGCGGCGACCACTACTTTATCGTCGGCTGGGTCGAGGGCCCGATCGCGGAATACGGCGACCTGCGCGGCTTGACGAACGCCTCGATGGATTTCTTCGACGATCCAGCCGCGGTTCACAAAGCGCTCGACGTTGTCACAGACTGCGCCATTGAATTTATGACCTTGCAGGCGCAAGCGGGCGCGCATTGTATCGGCATTGGAGACGCGTTCTGCTCGCAGATCGGCCCCGATTTATACCGCGAGTTCGCCTTCGCGCGCGAAAAACGGATGGTCGATCACCTGCATGCGCTTGGGGTCTTCGCGAAGCTGCACATCTGCGGAAACACCTCGGCAATCCTACTTGATATGATCCGAACCGGCGCGGACATCATCGACGTCGACCACCTGGTGCCCTCGATGGCCCCTTTTGCGCCCCTGCTCGGTCTGCGGCAGGTATTCAGCGGAAAATGCGATCCGGTCGCCGTCATCCAGGACGGATCGCCCGAAGCTATCGCCGCGAGCGTTGCGGATTCGCTCGCGCAAGCAGGCGGACGGTGCATCGTGTCGGCCGGCTGCGAAGTTCCGCCGGGCACCTCGCCGGAAAATTTCCGCGCCTTCTCGCGCGCGGCGCGCATCCCCTGAGGCCCGCGCCGTAGGCGCGCCACGACAGCCAGAATAAGGGGAATATGTGTCAGACCTAGACACTAGACATTAGGCGTTCGTATTGTTGCTGAATCGCGGCATGCCGACCAAGCAAGCCCGATTCCGACTCAGTCTTCAGCGCGGACGCCAGCCGGTGGCGTTGCTTGCAAATTGCGTGTTCGCTCACGCCCAGATGTTCAGCCACGGCGCGCTGCGTGACACCGCCGGCACGGCACACCAACTCGATCGCCATTCCCCGCCTAAACCCGAGCCTCCGCCCTCTTGCCTTCAGATCCGCCATCGTCACGCCAAGGACTTCGCAGGCCAAGCGAAGCAACTCGCTCACCTCGCGTCGCCGTTTCTCCGGGGCGGCCAGGTCGGACCGCATTCGGCGTTCGGCAGATGCCCCTTTCATTTCGTCCTCGACGCCCTTGACAAACGCATCATCGCCAATTGCGTATAGACTGCGCCGGTAAGCGGATGACAGCTCCTCATCCGCCCCGCCCAGGCAGTCCCGCACATACGCTTCATAGGCCCGACGACAGGCCGCCAGATTCGGCCGGTTCATCAGACCCAGCCAGTCGTAGGACACATCCTCTTCCGCTTGCCCCGCTCGCAGGCACCCGCGCAGGCTGCTCCACGCATACCGCTGCA
>CALGMT010000064.1 GCA_937958885.1 uncultured bacterium
CTCCCCCTCCCCGTACACATTCAAGACAAGAACTCCAAAACCCTCCGATACCTTTCGAAATTGCGCAATACCATTTAGAATCGCCACATGTCGCTTGATCGTACAACAAGCAGCGCCGCGCGGTGGGGGTTGGTTCTGCTCGCGCTCGGCGCACTGCTCGCGGCAGAGTGGATCGCGCGCGCGGCCGGCCTCGGCGAATCGAGGCGTCCATTCATCGTCGAGCGCGACGCGGTCCGCGATAATCCGCACTTCGGCCTGCTGGTCTTCCCCCGCCAGCTCGCCCGGCACGCCCCGCATTTCCGCGTCGCGCGCGAAACAGACGCATTCCGCGTTGTTGTCCTTGGCGAGTCGGCGGCCATGGGTGATCCCGCGCCCGCGTTCGGCATGCCGCGCCAACTCGACGTGATCCTCGCCCACCGGCTCGCGCCGCGCCGTGTGGAGGTCATCAACGCCGCGATGACCGCCGTCAATTCGCACCCCATCCGCCTGCAGGCCCGCGCCCTGCGCGACCTGAACCCGGATGCGGTGGTCATCTACATGGGCAACAACGAAGTGATCGGCCCGTTCGGACCCGGCGGCGCATTCGGCACGCCGCGCCCGTCTGCGTGGATTCGCGCGAACCTGGCGCTCCGCAGCACGCGCATCGGACAGGGCCTGGCGCGCCTCACAGACCGGGCGACCGGACGCGAATCGGCGGTGCACCGCTGGCACGGCCTCGCGCTGTTTGAACGCCGCGTGCCGATGGACGACCCCGCCCTGCGCATCGTGTATCGGAACTTCGAGTCGAACCTCTCGGACATCCTCGCGGCCGCGCGCGCGGCGGCGGCGCGCGTCGTCCTCTGCACAGTCGCTGTGAACGAGCAGATGGCGCCATTCGCGCCGGCGCCCGACGCGTCGCCCGGCAACGACGCCGCCGCGCAATGGCGCGCGGCAGTCGCCCACGCGTCAGAGGGCCGCACCGGACTCGCGCGTGCGGCCTTCCAACGCGCGGTCGATCTGGACACCCTGCGCGTGCGCGCCGACAGCCGGATCGCCCAACTCATACGAGACGCGGTGAACGAAACAGCCTCCGGCGTCCGGCTCGTGGACGCGGCCTTTGTGCTCGGCGACCAGCCGGAGCTGTTTCTCGATCACGTGCACTTCACATTTGGCGGGAATTACCGCCTCGCGCAGTTGATCGCCGATGCCATCGCGCCCGGCTTGACCCCGTCGGAAGCGGACGTCGCGCGCGCGCTCGGCTTCGACGCGGTCGCCGAAGCCGGAATGCTCCGCCAGATGCTCGAGCGCCTCTCGAACCCGCCATACACACGGCAACTGGATCATCGCGACCGCGTCGCCGCGCTCCGCGCTCGTCTACGCGAGGCGCTGCGCGAGCGGATCGATCCGGTTGCGCGCGCGGAATCTATCCGCCGGGCCGGCGAGTCCCGCCCGCAGGACGTCGAACTCGCGCTCCTTTGGGGCCACGCGCTGCAAGAGGCCGGCCGCAGCGAAGACGCCGTCGCCGTTTTCACGCGCGCGCTGGCGCGCATGCCTCACCACACCCTTGCGCACCTGGCCCTTGCCGACGCGCTTGCCGCGTCGGGCGACTCGGCGCGCGCCTTGCGACACTACGAACTCGGCTCGCCGCTCGCGGCCCATCCGCGCGCCGAAGCGCACTCCGCGCTGGGCGCGGCCCTGGCCGATGGCGGGAAATACGCAGACGCGGAGCCATATTTGCGCAAAGCCCTTGCCCTCTCGCCGCGCCACACGCTTGCGCATTACAATCTCGCGCTTCTGTTGAGCCGCACAGGGCGGACGGAGGAGGCCATCACCGAGTATCGCGCGCTCCTGCAGATCGACCCCGGTTTTTCCGAAGCGCGCAACAACCTCGCCTCTGCTCTGCACCACGCGGGTCGAAGCGAAGAGGCGCTAGAGGAATTGCGCCACGTCACTTCCGAAGACCCGAACTATCTTCCCGCGTGGCGAAATCTCGCCGGCGTCGCCGCCGCCCTCGATCGCACCAACGACCTCGCCGAGGCTATGCGCATGCTGCGGGACCAGGCAGGCATATCCAAATAGGTGGCCCGTTCACCTCAGGGCGTAAACCACTGCGTTCCCATCGCGTCAAAAAAATGCAAAAAAAATGTTTACACACGATCAGGAATGCGCCATAACCTAATTGTCATTCGAACGTTTTTGTGATGAAAGGTGGTACCATGAAGAAAATACTGATGGGGATGATGGCCTTCACGCTCGTTTCAGCCGCTTCATTTGCGGCCAACCTGGCATCCGATAATGCGTCAAACGCTCCTTACGGCGATGGCTGGGATACTGGCGACAACGGCGGCACCGGCTTTGGCGCGTGGACCATAACGACGGGAACCAGCGGTGGATTCGCCGGGACATTTATCGGCGACCCGAGTGCAGCCGGAATCAGCGGCATGTCCGCAACCAGCTTCGGCCTGTTTGCCAACCCTGCCGGCGGCAATTTCGTCACTGCGGATCGCGATTTGACCGGCGGCGGATTGAGCGTCGGGCAGACCTTCCAGTTCCAGTGGGGCGTTAACTGGGACTCCGACGGCATCGGCAACAAAGGGTTCAACCTTTATGTCGGCGGTGTGGGCGGCACGCAGGTCGTCAATGTTAACATGGGTGGCTCTTCCGATATCACATTCAACGGCGACGACGTCGGCTTCGGCTACGGCACGGATGTTATGCTTTGGCAGTTTACGATGACGGCGCCGAACACGTTGAGCGTCTTTGCAAATGATCGCGATGGATCGGGCACGTTCTCGACGAATATCACGGTCTCCGCGGGAATCGACTCGTTCCGGCTTTATGCGAGCGACTTGGCTAACGGCGATCAGCGCCAGCCCTACTTCAACAATTTCGAAGTGGTGCCGGAGCCGTCCACGATTGCGCTGGCGGTCCTCGGTGTTGCAGCGCTCGCGGTTCGGCGCTTCCGCAAGTCATAATCGGATTTGACTTCCGACAGCAAAAAGCCCCGCTGAAATCAGCGGGGCTTTTTTGTCGCCGCCGACGTTGTCGCTTTTTACCATTCGTTCATGCGTCAGCATATAGCGGATCATACGTGCGCGCCAATCCCGCCATGGGCGTGGCGAGGAATACCGCTCGCGGTGGGCGTATTGGCCGCGGTATGGACGTTGCTCAACACTCCATTCGCCCTCCTGCCCGGCCGCGATGCCGCGGCGCTGACCGGATATGCCGGTCTGCACCCATTCCGCTCAGTCGGCATGCCGATATGGGGGGCGCTCGTCTGGGCGCTTTCGCGCGCCCCCTTCCCGCTCGCGCACAGCCTCGCGGGTGTCCAGTCATTGCTTGCCGGCTTGACGGCGGCGTCCATCGCATGGTTGCTGCTGCATGTCCCGTTTAGCGCGAAGAGAAGCGTCGCGGATGGCGCGCGTGAGGCGGGCAGCCGCATGGCGGCAGCCCTCTTCGGTTCGCTTTATTTTATTGCCGCGCCGTCATTTTTGAGGACCTTCGCATTCCCGCGACCGGAGGCGGTCAGCGTCGCGCTGCTGTTGGGAGGAGTGGCGTTGGCCGCTCGCTATCTCGCGCGAGGAAACGCAATCGCCTGGGCGGCAAGCGTTGCGCTGATAAGTTTGAGCGCCGCGGAGCACGTGGCGGCGGCAATCGTCGCGCCAGTTGTTCTTGCTGCGGCGCTGGCGCGCAATCTCCTGCTCGGCCACTCCGCGAGGCGGGCGGTCGGGGTGTCTGCGACCGCCGCCCTTTGGGGTGCGGCAGCGATCGCCGCGGGCGTCGCGCTCTTTATGCGCTCGCCGGCGGCGGAGTGGCGCGAGGTGGACACGTTGATCGAAGCCGCGCGTCTTTTTTGGAGGGAATACATGGACCGCGGGCCGCGCGCGCTTCCGCGCGTGGGCTGGCTCGTCGTTGCGCTGTTCGCCTATCTCCCGCTCGTGTTTGTGCTGGCGCCGTCTTCGGGCGCCTCGCGGATTCGATGGGGAACCGCCGCCTTTCATCTGCTGGCGCTGCCGATCCTTGCGCTGATCGCGCTCTTCAATCTCCCGGGCGCCCCGCTTCGCGTGGCGCATACGCCATCGCCGCTGCCCCTTGTATATGCGGCCATCGCCATCTGGGCCGGGCGCATGGCCGGCGTGTGGTTCAACAGCCTGAACCTCTCGCCGGCCGTCGATTCCGATCGCAACGCGAGGCGATTGGCGCTTCGCGCCGCGCGCGCCGTCATGATCGCGGCGGCCTTCGCGCTGCCGGCGTTCGCAGCGGCGAGGAATCGCCCGCACGATCACATACAGACGGCGATGGCCACCTCTCGCCTAGCGGCCGCGATCGCGGCGGAGATCCCTGCGAATGGATGGCTGCTCACCACGGGCGAGTTGGACGATCATCTGCTGCTCGAGCTGCGGCAAAAGAACAAAGCGAGCCGTTTGCTGAACATACGCGCGGCCTCGCGGCGCCCGTATCAGCGGTATCTGGCCAGTTCCGACCCTTGGTTCGATCCTGCATGGGTTCAATACGCCGGGTTGGAGCCTGTGCTGTTGCAATGGATCGCGCGCGAGGCAGCACGCGGAACTGCAATCGGCGCAGCGGCCGCGCTTGATCTATTGGCGCCGTCCGGCATGGCCTTCCGGCCCAAAGCCGCAGCCTACGCGCTCGGCGCTGTCGATCGGACAATCGAGCCGGACGATGCCGTGGCGCTGGAATTGGAACCGCTGGCGCTGCAAGAAAAAGAGGGCGCATTCGAGTGGACGCACATAGCCCAATGGTTCAACGCATACATGGCGCGGTTGGCAAACGAAATCGGGGTTGAATGGCGGCGGGCGGATCGGCTGGATCGCGCACGCATCGCATTTGATCGGGCCGTCGCGTTTGATGCGGCCAATCCGGCCCCGCATATCAATCGACTCCTGCTGGCCAATGCCGCCGGCGTGCAAGCCGACCCCGCTCATGTCGAGGCGGCGCGCGCCGCGCTCAAGCCCATCATCGGAACGCCCGGCGGCCTTCGTTTTCAAATCGCCTATGGTCGAATTGCGGTCGGCGCGGGCGACCGCGCGCGCGTATTCCCCATCGATGAAACCGAATCAACGCCGCCCGAATCTCCGATGGATCGCTTTGCGCGTCTCGCCGCGGAAGGACAGGACGCGGAGGCGGAAGCGGAACTCAACAGCCTGATTGCAGCGGATCCCGACAGCGTAGCGGCATGGCAGGCGCATTTTTCGCTCATGCTGAAGCGACGGAATTTCGCTGCAGCGCGCGCGGACTTATCGGCGCTGCAGCGCCTCGGACTACCGCAGATCACCGCGCAGATACTGGACGCGCAAATGCAGCTTGAAGAGGGTCGGGTGGAAGAGGCGATCGCGCAGTTGCGCGCCGTCTGTCTGCGGCCCTCGCCGCCGCCCGACGCGTATGTGTGGCTGGCCAAAGCGTTGGAGCGCGCGGGCGACGTGGAAGGGTGGCAGCGGACGTTGATGGACGTGGATCGAGTCTCCGCGAAGCTTCCCGCGGCGCTGCATTATTTAGGCGAGAACGCCGCAAAGAATAACGACTATTCGCGCGCGCGGCGGTATTGGCAGCGCGCAGTGGAGCTGGACCCGGGCGACATTCAGGCGCTTGAACTGTTGCTTCGCTTGGATTTCGCGGAGCAGCAGGCGGAACCCATGGCGGCGCACGCATCCGCCATCCTGCGCTACAGGCCCGATCATCCGCTGGCCTGGTATGGGTTGGCCACCAGCGCAGCGTTGCGGGAAGAATGGCAGAAGGCCGCTCGCGCCTACGAAATCCTCGCGGCGCACGCCGAGAGCGTGGAGGTGTTGAATGACTGGGGCTGGAGCCTGCACAAGCTCGGGCGGGATGACGAGGCGATAGAAAAACTCCACGCCGCCGCAGCGCGCGCGCCGGATATGCCCCGCCCTTGGGCGACGATCGGATGGGTTGAGCTTCACCGCGGGCGCGCAGAGGAAGCGGTTGCCAGCCTGACGCGCGCGTTACAGTTGGGCGCGCGCGGCCCGGATCTCTTGGAAGCCCTCGAGCAAGCGCTTCTCGCGACCGGCGATTCCCCAAAGGCTAAGAGTGTGCGCGCGTTGCTCCATCAGATCAAGAAGTCTCAGACCAATCCACCGCGGGGCGAGTGAAATAAATTGCGCGCCTGCGCTGTTTCTGATGGGTTTAGCATAATTCATTTCAACGGCCTTGCTGATTGCGTCAATCAGTTCAGGGCACGCAAGGGAGGAACGCCATGAAATTCACTCGTGCCGTTGTGCTTGCGGTCGCCCTGCTCAAGGCGGTGGGATCAACTAGTCAGGGACTGTTATATGTGGCGAATCCACAAACGGACGCCATTCCGGATGGCACAGACATTTCAACCTATTATGCCTTTTTGACATTGTCCTCATCTCATTCCGGATCGGACACAGCAGTGTATGCGACGGAATCCCCTTTTTCGGGGAATATGGTATTCGGATACGATGAGGGGTTTGGCCCGGATCCCCGATGGCATTTTGCAACTTGGATGCAGGGAAATTTTTCCGCACCGGTGGATTTGGTGGAATTGGATTTTGAGGCCGACACGACGGTCACACTGTCGATCTTTGATGCGGCCAACAATCTGCTCGGCACCACGAATGCAGCCGGCAGCATGATGTCGATCTCGACTTTATCGCTTTCTGATCCGAACATTGCCTATTTTCGGGCGGAGGCGACTTTTAGGGGCAACGACCAATCGGAATTCGCGGAGATACGGTACAATGTCGTACCGGAGCCGTTCGCGGTCGGGCTGTTTGCTGCGGGCGCACTGGCGATCACCGTGTTGCGCCGCCGCGGGTTCCTACACAGGTAGGGCGGAACCTCCCCCCGCGCGCGGTTGTGGCGGATGGTCGCGTGAGTCGCTGTAGTTCCGCCGCTCTGCCGGCGGAAGTGCGATGTCGAAAATTTCCGACGGCGGAGCGCAGGAGCTGCCCTCACCCCACCCCTCTCACACGCGGCGGGAGAGGGAGATGCTGTAGTTCCGCCGCCGCGACGGCTGAAGTGTGAAATCTCGAAACCTCCGGTGGCGAAGAGCAGGCGCTATAACATTCGATTGCGAAAATTTTGCAGGGCGCGATCTCCGTGACCGACGCGCTGTTGAATTGTCGCCCTCACCCCAACCCTCTCCCACGCGGCGGGCGAGGGAGATGCTGTAGTTCCGATGCCCTGAGGGCGAAAGTGTGAAGTGGCGAAACCTCCGGTGGCGAAGCGCAGGCGCTATAACGCTGCGGGCGGAAGGAAAATGGTCCGGATTACAGCCTTGCGCGCCGGAGCAAAAGAAAGGGGCAAGCAGGCGCTTGCCCCTTCCTTATGCCTACACAGTTGTGACGGCTTTACGGATTCTCGAGCTCAACCGAGAGCTTGAACATCCGATAGTTCGTCGTGATTCCGTCCGTAAGTGACAGGTTTGTCCCCGTTCCGGGAAGCGGGCCCGCCACTTGGCTCCAAACTTGGGTGCCCAGCAGGTTGGTCGCCGACCACAGCCGATACTGGCGGCCCGTCGCCGTCGGCACCACGACATACCGGGCTGCGCCGTTCGTGATCGCAATGCCGCGGAAGAAGCTGTTGGAACCCGTCGGCGGCACGGGGATCGTGGCGGCGATGAACTCTTCCAAATTCGAGAAGCCGTCGCCGTCGTCGTCCGCGCCGTCGCCCGTGTAGGCGCCAACCGAACCCCACCAGGCGATGATGTAGGCCTGCTGAGCAGGGCTGTAAGGCGATCCTACCGGGATCGTCTGGCAGGCATTGAGCAGTCCTCGCGAGTGCGGACTATTTGTAGCCCATGTAAATGCCGCGTAGTTCGTCCCGCTGCCGCAGAGTTGCAGCGAATTGCCGACTGCCGTGGCCGTCGGCTCGGAGACGCCGATGTCAACGGATGTCATGCCGGCAGCCGGGCCGTCTGTCACCGTGAACGAACCCTCGTAGCTGAGGAACTGGATCACCTGCGTGGCGCCATACACCAGCGCAACGCCGTCCGGGCCGTTTCGAATCGGCTCGATCGAGAACCAGACGGCGCCGAAGCCATTGGATTGATTCGGGATCACGCCGGACAGATTCACGTTGGAATATGCGCAGAAGCAGGATAAGCCGCCATCATAGAGCCATATCGAATAGCCGGCCAAATCCAGCCCGGCCGGGCCGGCGATTTCCACGCCTTCATCGACATCCGTTCCGGTGTTGTCGTAGTGAAGTTCGTTGATCCAAACATTCGTCGTCGGCGCGGGCCCGAACAGGTCGTTATTCGTGATGCTGAGTGTGAAGACGGACGGCGAGGCGATCGTACCACCGGTCACGCCAGTCAACGTCAGAATAACCGTTTCCGTCGGTTCGACCGACAAATCGTCGGTGACCGTGATCACAAATGTGGCGGTCGTCACGGCGCCGTTCATCGTGAAGTTCGTGGTGTCGATCGTGTAATCGGCGCCGAGCGTCGCCGTTCCGCTGAGCGCTACGGATCCGCTCACATTACCGGAAGGCAACGACTTGAAGACGGTGACCGTGTAGGTGCCGACATCTTCCCCAACCGTGTCGGCCGATGCCGTGAACTGCACGTTCGTCGGCGGCGGAGGCGGCGGCCCTGCGGGATCGCCCAACACCTCGATGTTGTCGAGGTTCCAAATCTCGTTCGCGTCATTGTTCAGCGCCGTCACGCGGAGGGCGACGGACGTGGACGCATCCGGAATGCGGATATAGATGGTCGAATAATTGTTCGAACTTGTGCCGCCCGCGGCCGGAGCGAACGAGTTGCTGGTTGTAGCAGATACGTCAATGATGTTCGTCGCCCAATACCCCCAGCGGGCATTGTTGTTCCCGGAGAGCGAGACGGCAAACGACGTCGGGAAGACATCACTGTCCAGCGCGACAAAAAACCGCACCAGGTCGCCGACATCGGCGCCATTTCCGCTCGTGAGCGAAGTGGACGACACGCGCGCCTTGATCAGGCGGTTGGTGTAGCCCTCGATCGATACCTGCGCGAGCTGCAGCGTCACGCTGCCATTATTGACCTGCCAGGAATTAACGCCCTCTTGGATGCGCTGGAGCGGCGGGAAATCGGCCGCGCCTGTAGCAGAGGAGACATTGGCCGCCCCGGCCTCAATCGTCCACGGATCGCCCGCCTCAAAGCGCTGGTATGCCAGCACGTTGGTGGGGTATCCGGACGGCGGAGGACCTGCATCGTTGTCGTTGATGGTAAGTGTAAATACCGACGGCGAGCTGATCGTGCCGCCGGTCACATTGGTCAGCGTAAGGACGACGGTTTCGTCTGATTCTGCCGAGCCGTCATCCACCACGGTGATGACAAACGTCGCCGAGGTTACGGATCCGTTCAGCGTGAAGTTCGTGGTGTCGATCGTGTAGTCGGCGGGCGAAGACGCCGTGCCGCTCAACGCCACCGATCCGCTAACATTGCCGGACGACAGCGTCTTGAATACTGTCACCGTATACGCGCCGCCCGCTTCGCTAATGTTGGCCGTAGCAACGGCAAACTTGACGTTCGTAACAGGCCCGCCGCCGCAAGGATCGATCGTTTGCCCAACGTTCAAAACGCCACGGCTCACCGTGTTCGAAACCCAGGTAAAGTCGGCGTAGTTGGTTCCAGTACCTGACAACTGAAGCGTATCAAGGGAGCTGTTTTGCGTGCCGACATCTGTCGAGGAAACCCCATCGGCGGGTCCGCCTACACCAACGAACGTGCCTTCGTAGCTCAAGAACTGAACAAGCGTTGTAACTCCCGCGTCAACCTTTGCGAGGGCGATTCCGTCAGGAGAGCCATTTTGCAGTCCCACGGCATCAAAGGCCAGGGCGCCGTAGCCGCAGCCCTCATCGGGAATTAAGCCGGAGGGAAGTATGGTCGCATAAGGAGCGCCACCCGATCCGTTGTACAAAACGATGCGGTAGTCAGCGAGGTCAACTCCAGCAGGTCCCGCCAGCTCAACGAATTCGTTCGAGTCCGTTCCGGGCGGATCGTAGTTGAACTCGTTAATCCAGACAGCGCCTGAACTGGGGGGCGGCCCATCGTTATCCGTGATCGTAAGCGTGAAGACCGAAGGCGAGCTGATCGTGCCACCGGTCACATTCGTTAGCGTCAAGATAACGGTCTCATTGCCCTCTGTGGCGCCATCGTCCACAATGGTCACAACAAATGTTGCGGAAGTCGTCGCGCCGTTCATCGTGAAATTCGTGGTGTCGATCGTGTAGTCGGCGGGCGAAGACGCCGTGCCGCTCAACGCCACCGATCCGCTGACATTGCCGGAGGCGAGCGTCTTGTACACCGTCACGGTGTACGTGCCGCCGGCTTCGCCGATGGAGGCGGATGCTGCCGTGAACTGCACGTTGGTGGTCGGGCTCGGCGGCGGGCCGTAGGATAACACCGTAATGTCATCCACATTCGCCCGCGCATTGGCCGGCGATGAACCGGTCTTGCGGAGGCGAAGACGGACGTTTCCGGAGACATTGATGTTCGTCGAGTATAACTGAAGCGTGGTAGAGGAAACAGAAGCCGTGCCTGCATTCACCCATGAACCGCCCCCGTCAGTGCTGTAATCAAGCGCCACAAAGGAGGCGGCGTCGGATCCATATTTAGCATGCAAAAAGGACACTGTTCCCGCGCCTGAGGTTATATCTTCAAGCATCGTCATGACCGCCACGTCATTCGTTCGTAACCGGGCCGATTTCGTGCCGTTCTTTGCATCGCTCGTTAGATTGCCGATTAGCGATTCCGTCATATTCCATTGGAGGCCACTCAACGTGACAGTGCCGGACGCATAGCCACTCTTTGTTTCGCTCGCTCCTTCAAAATCTACAAAATAGTTCGTGGTCTGCGCATGCGCGGCCGCGAGAAGACATGCGCCAACTCCCAATTTTAGCAAAATAGATGCAATTTTCATGATAGAGCTTCTCCCATGTGTAGGGTTCACGTTGACCGTCATTCATTACGATCCGATGAGCGCAACGTCATTTATGCGCAATTTGTTCGATCGTCGGATGGACGCGCCCTACTCGATATTATTCCACGATGAACACGCGGAAGACGCCGGGCGGGAGGTTGGTGACGGTGGTGGTGGCGATTGGTCCGGAGGCGCTCACCGCCGCGTTCACGTTGCTGAATACGTAATCTGTCCCACTATCAGGTAGTTCCGCGTGCTGTAACTGGTACTCTTTACCCGCTACCGCATCCCATTCCACCACCATCGTCCCTGCCGCGACCCCGGCCTTCAACCGCACCATCGCCAGGTACGAGTTCTCATCCAGCGGATCGGTGCCCGCTCTGACTTCATGCCAGTCGCTCACCCCGTCCCCGTCCGTGTCCGGATTGTTCTTGTCCGTCCCGTGGCTCTTCTCCCACGAGTTGTTCAATCCGTCCCCGTCGTCGTCTCCATCGTCCAACGGTTCCGTCGTCTGCGCCACGTCGATCACGAACACCCCATACCGCGCCGTCGGGTTCGTGTAAATCGTGCTGTCCGCGTAAAACGACGAGTCCTCGCGCGTCGCTTTGTTGAACACCCGCGCAAACAGCTTCGTCCCCTGCGTCCGATCGATCAGCAGCGCGCCCGATGTCTTCCCGATCGCTCCCGCTCCAGGGTCCACTCCCACCCCCACTTGCGTGACACCCAACACCGCGTTGCTCGGATGCGGCGTCCCATCCACCGCAGGCGGATACACCCCGTCGTCCGCCCTCAAGATCTCCACCCGCGCACCCGGCGCATCCGCCGTGCCCGCCAGCAGGTTCCCAAACTCGTCCACCATATTCCCCGCCGTATCGTACGTCAGCGGCGCCATGATGTTCGCAGCCGCATCCCG
>CALGMT010000065.1 GCA_937958885.1 uncultured bacterium
TGCCCCTCCGCGAGCGTCTTCGCGCCGAGCGTGCGCTGGATAATCTGCTGGTTCGTGCACCAGTAAAATACATGGAGCAAGATCACGCCGGTGAAGAGCGTGTAAAATGGAACGGACTGCTGCGGCCCGCCGATGGAGGTGAACCGCTCCGGTTGAGACGTCTTCAATATCTGCAGCCCCGCCCACGCGCCGTCGCCGCCGCCCATGTAGCGGAGTCCGAAATATACGATCGCGATTCCGCCGGTCAGCAGACCGATGCCGTTGAGCGTGTCGGACACGGCTACCGTGCGCAACCCGCCCCACAACGCATACGTGGAACCGATCACGCCCACCAACACCACGATCAGCACCACGCGGCCCCACTCGGACTCGATGCCGGTCAATCCGCCGACATCCATCATGCCGACCAGCCCCATTGCGCCGGAGTAGAGAATGATCGGCAGCAATATCGTCGCATACGCGCCGAGAAAAATGAGATTCGTGATCAACTGCGCGCCGCGGTCGAACCGGATCTCCATCAATTGCGGCACCGTCGCAATTCCGCTCTTGAGGTAGCGCGGCAGGAAAAACAACGCCATGAAGATGAGCCCGATCACCGCCAACACCTCCCACGCCATGACGGATAAGCCGTCCTGGAACGCCGCGCCGTTCAATCCCACCATCTGTTCGGTCGAGAGATTCGTCAGCAGCAGCGACCCGGCGATGAGCGGAAACGTCAGACGGCGTCCGGCCAGAAAGAACCCCTCGCTGCTGGCATGATCGTCGCGGCGCGTCAGCCGCCATGTGACAAACGCCACCAACCCGGTGAAAAACAAGAACGACAACAGAACGATTGCGTGCATGCGTTCTCCTTTCGCGGACGATCCGCTCCATGGGTTCCCAGCCGACTTGGTCGACAAACTACCATGCGGCAAATGTCGAATAAACATAAAAATATCACGTAATATCTGCGGCGGCCGTCCGCGGGGCCCGCGCGCGTGCAATCAGCGCCGCGGCTTTTCGCATTGGATTCCCGGCGAGATTCGAATACCTACCCGTGTTTCGCGCTCATGCCCAGACACGCCCCAGCAAGTCCGGCGGAATCGCTCGCCGTGCTCACCGTCGAGACGGACGCGTCGCGCGCGGAGGCGCTCGCCGCCCAACTGGAAGCGCGCTGGCAGCGCCCGTCCGTGATCGTGCAGCGACCGCTCGCGGAACGCGCGTGGATCGAGCTGTATTTCGATCGCGACATCGAAGCCTTCCTCGCCGCGGTCGCGGTGCGCAACTGGCCCGGCGTGCGCGCCGCCCAGCCGCGCGTGTGCAGAAAACGCGACTGGCAGTCCTTCTGGAAGGATCACTTCAAGATCCGCGATATCGGACAGCGTCTCCGCATCCAGCCGATCTGGGAGAAGCGCGCCGTACCGCCGAACGGACGCGCGCGGATATGGCTTGACCCGGGATTGAGCTTCGGCACCGGCGAGCATTTCACCACGCGATTCTGCCTCGAACAGCTCGACCGGCTTTGCAGAGTTGCCCGAATCCGCTCGATGCTCGATGTCGGCACGGGCAGCGGCATCCTCGCGATCGCGGCGGCACGGCTCGGCGTCTCGCGCGTTTGCGCGTTCGATTACGACCCGCAGGCCGTCGCGCAGGCCCGCGCGAACGCGCGCCGCAACCGGGTCGGCGCGCGCGTCCGTATCAACGCGCGCGACCTGGCGGCGAGCGGACTGCCGAAGGGACGCTTTGACCTCGTCTGCGCGAATGTATATAGCCGGTTGTTGATCGAGGCCGCGCCCGCCCTCGCCCGCGCGGCGCGCGCGCATGTCGCGATGAGCGGCATCCGGGAGCCGGAGTTGGACGGCGTCGCCGAGGCCTTTCTCGCGCTCGGCATGCGTGAGACGGTGCGCGATGGGGATGGCGAATGGGGAGGATTGGTGTTTTCATGGATACGTTCTTCTTCGATTTGAAACTCGACCAGGCCGCCGTGTTCGTCGGCGCGCTCGCCCTGCTCGCGGGCTTCGCGCTGCTGGCGGCGCCCGGCGCATGCCGCGCGTTTATCCCCGGCATCGGACGGCACCCGCCGACGGCATGGACGCTGACCGCGATCGATTTGCTCTGGGTCGCATGGATGGTGAACAATACTTCTCTCGGCCGCTTCGATGCGCTCAAGCCGGGCCTGTATCTGATCACGCCGCTGTGCTTTTTCCTTGTGATCCGGTTCGTGGACGAGCTGCTCGGCGCCCGCGCGATCGGCGGTTTGCTGCTGCTCATGGCGAATCCCATCCTGAATGCCGCGCGCTGGCTCGACACCGACTGGCGGTTCGTTATGACGGTGCTGGCCTATCTGTGGGCCATCGCCGGCATCGCCCTGACCTTGAGCCCCTATCTCTGGCGGCGCTGGACCGCGCCCCTGCTCGCAACCGATGCGCGCGCCCGCGCGGTCGGGGCGTTAAAACTCATCGCCGCCCTTGGATTCTTCGCGTTGGCGCGGTGGGTATATTAGGCGCCCGCCAAAGCTACGCCGCTCCATGCGCACCATGGCCGCATCACCCCGCCCTCCCCGCCTGCTGGTTCTGCGCGGCGGCGCGCTTGGCGATTTCATTGTCACACTGCCGGTGTTGTCCGCGCTGCGAAATCGCTGGCCCAACGCGCACATCGAATTGATCGGATACCCCCATGTCGCGGAGCTGGCGCGGATCGGCGGTCTGGTCGATGCGGTCGGCTCGTTGCACGGCGCGGGGATCGCGCGATTCTTCGGGTTGCGGCCGCAGTTTCCTGACGAGCAGCGCGCGTACATCCGGTCGTTCGACATCGTATTCAACTTTTTTCACGACCCCGACGATACGGTGCGCACGAATCTCGAGTCGGCGGGCGCGCGCCATGTCGTGAGCGGTTCGCCGTTGGTGCGCGATCTGCACGCGGTGGACCACTTGCTCAAACCGCTGGAATCGCTCGCGATCTATGAAGCGGGCGCAATCCCTGCACTTGCGCTTCCACAGGCGGAGCGCGCGGCAGGCCGAGAGCGGTTGCATGCAGCGGCGGCGAGCCCCGCGTGGATCATCCATCCCGGCAGCGGAAGTCCCCAAAAAAACTGGCCGATCGGGCGCTTTATTGACACGGCAAGACGTCTCAAAAACGCGGGGCGCTCGGCGGTCTTCCTCGTCGGTGAAGCCGACGAGCAGGTCCGCGAAGCGCTCGCGCGGAACGCGCCGGATTTCTCGCGCATGGAGGGCTTGTCCGTTTGCGAAGCCGCGCAGACGCTTTCCGCCGCCGCGGGCTATCTGGGCAACGACAGCGGCATCTCCCATCTGGCCGCCGCGCTCGGCGCGCCGACCGTTGCGCTGTTCGGGCCGACCGATCCCGCGCTGTGGGCGCCGCGCGGACCGCACGTCACCATCCTCCGCGCGGCGAGCGGAGTGATCGACGATATCCCGCCTCGCGAAGTCTGGGACGCACTCGGGGTGTGATCAAGTCGCTGCATGGGGACCGTTCTCACCCTCGCCCCCGACCTCTCTCGCGCGACGGGAGCGGAGTCGGCTGCTGGCGCCAACGATGCACGTATTGATGGATGAACGGCCGCGCTCATCGCGCGCATCTACGGAACACGAATCGCCGCCGATCCATCGGCCATCAGCGCTCGGCGTCGAGCGATTCCTGCACCTGCGCGATGATCTCCTCGCGCGAATATAGACGCCCTTGTCCGATGCCCGGACACGCCGCGCAGGTCTCGCGCCATGCGGCTTCGGATCGCACCGTTTCCGGCCAGAATGGATATGTGCGACATTGCGTGGGCCGCACGGGGTAGATATCGCATTTGCCTTCGCTGAAAAAGATGCAATCCCCGTTCGGCTTCTCGCGCAAGCTATGCCCGCCCTTGAACGGATAGGCGTAGCGGCGCAAAAACACCGCGCGGGACAGGCCGAGATGCGCGGCGATTCGCTCGCTGGTCTCGCGATTCATAAACACCGTGCCCGGCGCGCCCGTACAACACCGGCCGCAACCCGTGCATTCGAAGCGCAACCCCGCATCGAAAAAATACGCCCGATCCTCGGGCCGACGCCCTGATCGCTCCGCCGTTTGCATCGCGCCATCGTACCGGAAACGCCGCGAAGAGGAAACGCGGACGTCGCGCGCGCGTTCAGTCCGCCAACGTGCTCGCGATATACTCCAGACTGCGCGCCGCGCTGTCGAACGGGTCCCCGGGGCAGATGTCCTGCTCGACAATGAACCACCGGCAGCCGGATGCCTCCGCCGCTTCGACAATCGCGGGAAAATCGAGTACGCCGGCGCCAATCTCGGCAAACGCCGGTTTGTTCTCGGAGGTGGTCATGTAATCCTTCATGTGCAGCAGCGGGAGACGCCCGGCCAACTTTCGGCACCACGCCGCAGGATCGCCGCCGCCATATTGCACCCAGTAGGTGTCGATCTCGCCCTGCACATACCGCGGATCCGTTTCCGCATAAATGCGTTCGAGAATCGTGCGCCCGCCCCGCTTGCGGAATTCATGGTTGTGATTGTGATAGGTCAGCGTCAGCCCGGCCTCCGCCAGCACTCGACCGGACGCATTCAGGCCGGATATCAATCCGGACACGGATTCTTCAGAATCAAAGTCAATCCCCGCAGGGAACGGATACGCCGCGTACGCACAGCCCAACGCGCGCAGGCGTTCCACGACGACACCGGGCTCGCCCAGAATGCGGGCGCCAGGTTCATGGGTCGCGCAAATCACGAGATTCAGTTTAGCGCACAGCGCGCGGAGATCCGCCGGCGCCATCACACCCTCCGGCATCCCGCTCACCTGCACCGCCGGATAGCCGATCTCGGCGACGTTGCGCAGCGTTTCGGCAACCGCCTCTGGCGATTTCAAAAAGTCGCGCAGCGTGTACAACTGCAACGCTACTTGCTCCATCCTCATCATCAACGCTCTCTTTCTTTGCGGATGGTCAACCCTTCGCCGCGTCCGCCATGACTTGCGCCCGCATCGACAATTCAGCGGCCTTGAATGCATGCTCCTGCGTCATGGCGTTTTCCGTGCGGTTCAGCACATCCAAAATCAATCGGCCAAAAAACGGGAATCCAATGCGGCCCTGGCAGGAGATTTCATGTTCGCCCCGCTCATCCGTAAGAAAAATGAGATTCCCGCCCGTCTCGCGCGCGACATCGATATTCTTTCGAATTTCGAGCGAACCGGTCGTGCCCAGTACGAACGTGCGACCATCGCCCCATGAGCGCAATCCGGCGGGATTGAACCAGTCCACCCGACAGTAGCAAGACGCGCCGTTGTCCATCTGCAGCAGCGCCTCGCCGAAATCCTCCAGTTCCGGGAATTCCGGATGCGCGAGATTTTCTGCGCGCGCGTGAACAATGTGCGCGTCCGACGCGCCGGCAAAGGTGAGGAACTGTTCGAATTGATGCGACCCGATATCGGTCAGAATCCCCCCATAGGCCGCTTTGCAGAAAAACCATTCCGGGCGCGAGTGCGCGGCGAGATTGTGCGGAGCGAGATTGAGCACGTGCAATACGCGCCCGACCGCGCCCTGGCGAATCAATTCGCCCGCATGCCACGTCGCTTCGCTCAACAGGCGTTCGCTGTAGCACACCATGTACTTGCGGCCCGTGCGCGCCACCGCGCGGCGCGCGTCGGCCAGTTGGTCGAGCGTCGTGAACGGCGATTTGTCGGTGAGGTAATCCTTCCCCGCCTCCATCGCGCGAATGCCGAGCGCGCAGCGATCGCACGGGACCGCCGCCGCGGTAAGCAGATGAACGGAAGGATCGTCGAGGATGTCTTCGATACGCGAAACCGCTTGGCAGTCGGGATATTTCGCCAGGACCTTCGCGCAGCGCTCCGGCGTCGGATCGAACACATACTTGAGCATGCCGCCCGCATTGGCGAGACCGTCGATCTGCGCGTAAATGTGGCCGTGGTCAAAATGCGCTGCGGCGAAAACAAACTCGCCAGGTTTCACCACCGCCTGACGGATCGTCGGCGGCGGCGCGTAATTCATGCCATCGCGCGCGTTGCTCATGCGGTCCCCTTGAAACGCGAGCCCGCCATCCGCTCATTCAGCCACGCGCGGTACGCGTCGGCATCGAGCGGCAAGTCGATGCGCCGATCCGTCGCCGAGGAATAGAGCATCGCGTTCGCCAATTCGACCGAACGAATGCCCTCCTCCGCCGGCGCGAGCAGCGGTTTTTCATCGAGAATGGCGTCAGCAAAATTTTGGAGAATGCCGGCATGCTGCGGCGCGGCGCCGCTGACCGGAATATCGACGTGCCAGACCGGCGGCGCGGCAAACATCGCCGTTGTCGCGCGGGAGAACTCGGAGGTGGGCGTGTCATTGCGCGTGAATGCGATGCGCCCGTTCTCGACCACCACTTTCCCGCGATCTGCCGCGACCTCGAGTCGATTCGTGCCGGGTGCTTCGCCGGTTGTCGTGATGAAGACGCCGGTCGTGCCGTCCGCGTACTGCAGCAGGGCCGTCACATCGTCCTCGACCTCGATATCGTGGAAACGACCCATCCGACACCACGCCTGAACCGCGGCCGGCATGCCGAACAGCCACTGCCAGAGATCGAGCTGGTGTGGGCACTGATTCAGCAGCACGCCCCCACCCTCGCCCGCCCACGTCGCGCGCCAGGAACCCGACGCGTAATACGCACGCGGCCGGAAGCAGTCGGTGATGATCCAGTTGATGCGCTAAATGGGACCGAGTTCTCCGCTCTGGATCAGAGAACGGAGTTTTTGATAGCGCGGATCGGTGCGCTGATTGAACATCGCCGCGAAGACCTGGCCCTTCCGGCGCGGCGTGTCGATCATCGCGCGCGCCGCGAGCGCGTCGACCGCAATCGGTTTCTCCACCAGCACATGCAGCCCGCGCTTCAACCCCTCGATTGCCAGGTCCGGGTGACGGAAATGCGGCGTCGCGATCAATACCGCGTCCACCAGCCCCGAATCCATCAATTCCGCGCCCGACGAAAAGCGCGCGACGTCTTCAGGCGCATCGAGCTTCACGAGGCTTTCCGCGTGCGCGTCCGCAACGGCCGTCAATCGGATGCGTCCGCCGCGCCCCTCGAGGATGGTCTGGGCATGGGCCCGCCCCATCACGCCCGTCCCGATGATGCCGAGTCGTACGCAATTTGTATTCATGCGCTATATGCTAGTTCACGCGTGATCAAATACAATGGACTTATTCGTTCCATTATTTGCACTATTCGATCATGCACGGGTCTTCCCGAAACGCCCTCGTCTGCGCGCGTGTGCGCTTGGTGGATGCGCCGCGCATCTACATCAGCGAGCCGAATTGGACATGGGACACGCGCATACCGAACTACTACAACCTCTGGATCGCGCTGCGGGGTACGGGCGCCATGCGTGTCGAGCATCACGTCCATGCCATCCAGCCCGGCGTGGCGTTTTTGTTGGCGCCCGGCACGCGGGTGCAGGCGACGCACGATCGGCGAGATCCCGTCCACAACTTTGCCATGCACTTTCTGCCGTTTGACGCGCGCGGCCGCCTTATTTCACGCGCGCGGTTTCCTCCCGGGGCCATACGGCTGCGCCATGTGGCGTTGGCGGACCTTGCGGCGCAGCGGCTGGCGCGGCTGAGGCACACCGGCGATATCGCGGCCGATAACGCGGCGGCGGCCTGGGCGTATGCGTTATTGATGCAGATTTTGGCGGATGCGCAGGAGCCGCCGCCCGATCTCACGGACGAGCGCATCTTGCGGTTGGCCGAGCGGATTGCGGCGAATCCCGCCGGCGCGTGGCGCGTCGCGCGGTTGGCGCAGGACGCGGGACTTTCGCGCGCGCGATTTGCCGGCCGGTTCAAGCGGCTGCTGGGCGAGACGCCCATTCAGTTCATCATGCGGCGGCGCATTGAACGCGCGTCTGTTTTGATAGAGCAGAGTGCGATGAAGCTGGCGGACATAGCCGAGAGTCTCGGCTATGCCGACGTGTATTTCTTCAGCCGGCAGTTCAAGCGGGTGAAAGGGTTCCCCCCGTCGCGCCTGCGCGCTGCGGGGACGGAGCGGCACCAACCGCTTGCGCCGATGCGCAGAAACCGATAGGTTTTCGACCTCGTGAGGAGAGGTGGCCGAGTGGTTTAAGGCGCACGCTTGGAAAGCGTGTGTACGTTAATCGCGTACCGTGGGTTCGAATCCCACCCTCTCCGCCAGTTTTGATTTTTCCGATTTTCCGCGACGACCGACCACGGGGCCGGAAAGCGGACATGCAACACGGGATCGGTTTTCGATCCGAGCGACCGGAAGACTTCCCCCGACGACGCGACGGCGGACACGTCCGCCGGAAGGATCGGGAAGAAGCCGGACGGTGCGGGACGTGACGCGACAAACGCCCCGATTCGTTGCGGATTTTCCGGAGTCTGGAATGCCGAGCGTGCTGCGAAGATTCGGCGAACGGGCATCAACCGATCCTCGCCTCGCTGCAGCCCTGAAAAGAATGGAGACAGAATGTGAATCGTGAAGACGCGATCCTTACTGTTCGTTAATTCTGAACCGAACAGTGCAGAATGTACAAATGTACGGATTGACCCTTATGCACCCCTTATGCACCTTGACCCTTATGCACCCGGTGGTGAACATGTTGGTTCATCGGAACTATTTTATCAGCGCTCCAAATAAACTATTCATTTTCTCCGACCGGGTTGAGATTCATTCGCCCGGCTGCTTGCCCAATCAATTGATGGTGGATCGCATCAAAGCCGGCAAATCGATTTTGCACGCAACCCGATCCTGCAAAGCCTTGCGTCTAGGCTGCTGCCCTATCGGGGCATTGGCACAGGCATTCGACGAGCACTGGACCTATACCCGAAAACCGAGCTCTTCAACGATGTGGCGTAAAACCCGTTTCGCAGCGTGCTGGAGCGCAGGCAAAAGGCTTGAGTCGAGGCCATGGACGGTCCCCACTCACGAAATGGCTGAACGGGCTGGTGTGTATGCGTTGTTCTTCCCTCGCGAATTGCGCGCCCGCAAGCCGGCGCTGTTTGCGGCCGCCGCGTGAAAAGCCCGCTGCCCGTGATGCTGGCCGATCTGGCCCAAGTAGAGGAAATTCGGATCATCGAGGAGGCCGGGAAGAAATGAGCGCGTCAGGCGAGTAAATTTTTGATAAGGGTACGACATGAACATCCAGTCGTTGAAGCTTGAGCGGGTTGGTCAAATCCAGAACGCGGATGTAACGTTCGGTGATTTGACCGTGCTGGTCGGCCCCCAGGCCACCGGCAAGAGCATCTTTCTGCAATTCCTGAAACTGGTGGCCGACACCGGTTATGTGCATGACGAATTGCGCAAGCATGGAAT
>CALGMT010000066.1 GCA_937958885.1 uncultured bacterium
CGGTTCACCGGACAGCCGACCTCGCGCAAATCGAATTTTACCGCGGGCCGGATTTATTGGGACGTGCTGCGCAAAGAGCGCAAGGGCGAATACCTCGGCCATACGATCCAGATGATCCCGCACATCACGGACGAGATCAAAGCGAACATCCGCGCGCTCGCGGAGAAGGATGTGGATATCGTGGTGGCCGAGATCGGCGGCACGGTGGGGGACATTGAGGGGCTCACGTTCATGGAGGCGATCCGACAGATCGGCCTCGAAGTCGGGCGCGAGAATGTGATGTACATCCACATGAGCTACGTGCCGTTCATCAAAGCGGCGGGCGAGGTGAAGACGAAGCCCAGCCAGCAGAGCGTGGCGAAGCTGCGCGAGATCGGCATCGCGCCCGACGCGCTGATCTGCCGGTCCGAGGTGGCGTTGACGGACGACGTGCGCAAGAAGCTGTCGCTGTTTTGCAACGTGCCGCTGCACGCGGTGATCGAGGAGCAGGACGTCAAGCACACGATCTACGAAGTGCCGCTGATGCTGTCGGAGCAGGGCCTCGATGAAATCATCATGGTGCATTTCCGCCTCGCGCGCCCGCCCGCGCGGATGACCCCGTGGCGGAAATTAATCGAGGCGATCGTGCATCCGAAAGGCGCGGTGAAAATCGGCGTCGTCGGGAAATATTCCGAGCTGCAGGACGCGTACAAATCGCTCTACGAGGCGATCCACCACGGCGGGATCGCGCACCACTATGAGGTGCAGATCGAAAAAATTGCAGCGGAGGAAATCGAGTCCGGATCGGCGCGCACCGCGTTGCGCGCCGTGCACGGCATCCTGGTGCCTGGCGGATTCGGCAAGCGGGGCATCGAGGGCAAAATCAAGGCGATCCAGTATGCCCGTGAACAGGGGGTTCCGTTTTTCGGTATTTGTCTGGGACTGCAGTGCGCCGTGATCGAATTCGCTCGCAACGTGGTTGGTCTTGCGGGCGCGCATACGACGGAAATCGAGCCGGAAACACCCCATCCGGTCGTGTGCTTAATGGAGGAGCAGGAGAAGGTTGTGGACCTTGGCGCGACGATGCGGCTGGGCGCGTGGCCGTGCCAGGTCAAGCCGAACTCCACTGCATTTCGCGCCTACGGTTCGGATCGGATCAGCGAACGGCATCGCCATCGCTATGAGGTGAACAACGCATACCGCGCACAGCTTGAGGAGAAAGGATTGGTGTTGTCTGGGCTTTCGCCGGACGGCCATTTGGTTGAGATGGTGGAGTTGACGGATCACCCGTGGTTTGTCGGTGTGCAGTTCCACCCTGAGTTAAAATCGCAGCCGCTTGCCCCGCATCCGCTTTTTAGCGCCTTTGTCGGGGCGGCGATTGGCTTCAAGCAGCAGCATGCATCGTCCCGCCGAACGCATGCCGGCGTTTCTATTTAGCGGCGTGAACTTCCGGATTGTGCGGCGAGAATCCAAGCGTTACATTGAATCTAGCTTAGTGATTGTCGCGATCGGCGAATCGTCATTCCAACAGCCGGTTTGAATAAAGGAGGTTTGAGATGGGTGCAGCCACAAATACCACCGCTGCGGTTGTATTTTCTCCACAAGTTGATATGGCGGAGCAATTCCTAGCCACGCTATGCGGCGAAGGCGCGCGGCATGGCAAAGTGAATGTCAATGGAATCGCAGACGTGTTGTTGGAAATACCTTCGGGCCTGCCCGGTGATGCCGTGGCCGAACGGATTAAGGGCGCGGACTTTGCGATGTTGATACTGCGCTATATGGATGAAGAGACCTTAAGCGTCGCCCGCGCGCTGCTGCGTTCGCTTCCGCCCGCCGCTCAGGCGACTGTGCATTTCGTGATTGCCCGGCAGCCCGGCGAAGTCGAATTCAAGATGAGTTGCCCCAAGTGCGGGCAGAAACTGTTGATTAAGGATTCGCTCGCGTTCCGCCGCACGCAGTGCCCGCGCTGCAAGCATCCGTTTACAATTCCGGGGCAAGCCGATTTGCTGCGGCAGGAGTTTCTGATTCCCCCGATACACAAGATCAGCCGCGTGCAGCTCGGCGATCTGGAATCCTGCTCGACCGCAGTCGCGAATGCATATCGCCAGGCCAGCGCCCGGCGGCCCGAGGAAAAGAGCCAGACGATGCGCCTCGACGAGCTGCTCACCGAGCAGATCGGCGAGGGGTCGGATCAGGCGTCGCCTTGAATTTCGCCGGTCGCGCGTTCGATTTCGGCGCAATGCCTCGCCCACTGCGTTGGGCATGCGGCTTACCCGCTTGCAATTTGGGGCGTGTTCGGGTTTCCTCTCGCGCGAAATGAAGGCGTTGATCGCATTGGAAGATGGGGCGGTATTCGCCGGCCGGTCCTTCACCGGGCCCGGCGAAACACATGGCGAGTTGGTGTTCAACACCTCGATGACCGGCTATCAGGAAATCCTGACCGACCCGTCGTATAACGGGCAAATCGTCACGCTGACGTATCCGCTGATCGGCAATTATGGCGTGAACGGAGAGGACGTCGAATCCTACAAGCCGCACGCAAAGGGCCTTGTCATCGGCGAGTGCAGCCGAATCGCCAGCAACTGGCGAAGCGACAGCACGCTGCCGGAATATCTGCGCGCGCACGGCATTCTCGGCGTGGACCGCGTGGACTGCCGCGCGGTGACGCTGCACATCCGATCGAAGGGCGCGATGAAGTGCGTGATTTCGACGGAAGACCTCGATCCGAAGCGGCTCGTGCAGCGGGCGAAGGATTCGCCGGGACTCGTGGGCCGCGACCTGGCGACGGAGGTCAGCACGAAGGCGCCGTATGTGTTTCCGGGCTCTGAAAACGGTTCGCGCAAAATAGCTGTGCTGGACTGCGGCATCAAAACCAACCAGCTTCGCATTCTGAGTCGACTCGGTTGCCGGCTGCATGTGTTTCCGAACAGCTTGAAGGCAGACGATATTCTCGGGATAAAGCCGGACGGTTTTTTCCTGTCCAACGGACCCGGCGATCCCGAGGGGGTGCCGCATGTCGTCGCGGAACTGCGCACCATCATCTCAACCGGACTGCCGACGTTTGGGATTTGCTTCGGACACCAACTGCTCGGCCTGGCATTGGGCGGCAAGACCTTCAAGCTGAAGTTCGGCCATCGCGGGGGGAACCAGCCGGTAATTGAACTCGCCACGGGCCGTGTGGATATCACATCGCAGAATCACGGCTTCGCCGTTGATATCGACAGCCTGCCGGACGATGTCGAGACGACGCACATCAATCTCAACGACAAGACCTCCGAGGGGCAGCGCCACAAAAAGCTCCCGGTGTTCTCGGTGCAATACCACCCGGAAGCCGCGCCCGGACCGAACGATGCGTTTCATCTATTCGACCGCTTCGTCCGGATGGTCGATCGCGCCTGATCGGCGTGCGCGGGTTCAGCGGCGAAAGACGCCGGTCAATGTCGCGCGCGCGAGGATTCGGCCCTCCATCGCGCGATGAAGATCCGCGGCCCGCACAATCGTGCGCGGCTCGACGCAGCGATCGAGCGCGAAAAGCTGAAACACATACCGGTGCGCGCGGCCGGGCGGCGGACAGGGGCCGCCGTAGCCGGGGCGGCCGAAGTCGTTGACGCCTTGAACGGCGCCATTTGTCAGCTTGAAGTTGTTGGGCTGCCCAGCGTCCAAGCGGGAGATCGAGGCCGGCAGGTTGAACACCATCCAGTGCAGAAATTCGCCGCCGGGCGCGTCCGGGTCGGTCATCAGCAGCGCGAAAGCAGCGGTCCCGGCGGGTGCGCCCGACCACGCGAGGGGCGGAGACCGGTTCTCCCCCTTGCAGGTGAACGGCATCGGAATCGGATTTCCGTCGCGAAAGGCTTCGCTGGTGAGTAACATAGATCAATCTCGCTACGCCATAAATGGCGTTAGGCCAACGCTGGATTGGATTTTTTTGGCGCGAATGTATTATGCGCAGTATCTAACAGGAGTCCCAGATGAAAACGATCGCGATATGGATGGCCGCCTTGGCGCTCTCGACCGGATCGGCGTTGGCCGCCTCGCCCGCCAATGAATCGTTGGCGGCAGAATTAATAGCGCTGATGAAAGTGGACGAGGCGCTGAAGCAAGGAATGGAGATGTCCCGCAAGGCGATGCTGATGCAGACGCAGCAAATGGCCGGCCAGACAGGTGCGGCCAATTTGGAACAGATCAAGGCGCACCAGGCGAGGGTAATGGACTTGATCGAGTCGGAGATGTCGTGGGAAAAGGTTATGGGCCAGTTCGTCGAACTGTACGCGTCCGTCTTCACGGAGTCCGAATTGGAGGGACTGATCGAGTTCTATCGCTCGCCGGTCGGGCAGGCCTTCATTCGCAAGCAGCCTGAACTGATGCAGAAAAGCATGGAGCTCAATCATCGGATGATGATGAACCTGCAGCCCAAGATCATGCAGATGATGAAAGACGAGAAAGCCGCCGCTGCGCCGGCGCCTTGAGGAGACCCTGCGATGCCGCTCTACGAATTTCACTGCAACGCGTGCGGGAAGGACGCGGAAATTTTGGTGCGCACCTCGGATTGGAAGGGCGTCCGATGTCCCTCCTGCGGCTCGACACGGCTGGTAAAGAAGCTCTCGGTATTTGCCGCCGCGAGCGCGCCGGACAGCGGCGCTGAAAAGCCTATGCCCTGCGGCATGCCGCCCGGCGCGGGCGGGTGCTGCGGCGGCGCGTGCGGTATGAACTGAGCGATAGCCGCATCGTCAGGCAATTTTCTGTGCCCGCTTCATTGGGCGCGCATGATCCACTCTTGAATGAGCGCCGAATTGCATTAGCGGGTTTCCTCGCGTGATCGAGTTTATCCAGGTGCGCGTGCAGTTCGGCGCGCAGGAAATCTTCCGCGACGTGGACCTGCGAATTTTGCCCAACGAGCGCGTGGGCGTGGTGGGGCCGAACGGCGCGGGGAAAAGTACGCTGTTCGCGTTGATTTCGGGCGAACTGACGCCGGATGCAGGATCGGTGGCCGTCCAGCGCGGTCTTCGAATTGGTATGGTCCGCCAGCAATTGCGTCCTCATGCCTTTGAGGGATCCTTGCTGGATTTCGCGCTGCAGGCGCGGCCGGAGCTGGAGGGCATGGTCAAGCGTCTGCACGAGATTGAGCACGCGCTGCCGGCGACCGATCCGGATGCGCGGGCGCCGTTGCTGCGCGAGCACGGCGAGCTTCAGTCCCGTTTCGAGCACCTCGGCGGATATTCGCTCAAAAGCCGGGCCGAGGCCGCGCTATGCGGGCTTGGCTTCGCGCCCGCGGAGCTTGAGCGGTCATTCCGCTCGTTCAGCGGCGGCTGGCAGATGCGCGCGGAGCTGGTGCGCGTGCTGTTGGGCGATCCGGATGTACTGTTGCTCGATGAGCCCTCGAACTATCTCGATTTGCCCGCTGTCGAGTGGCTGGAGAAGACGTTGGCGTCGTTTCAGGGCGCCGTGCTGCTCATCTCGCACGATCGCTTCCTGCTGCGCTCGCTATGCCGGGCGACCGTCGAGGTCGCCGGCGGATGTGTGACGCGCTACTCGTGCGGATACGATGAGTATCTCGTGCAGCGCGAGGAGCGGGTGCGGATTCAGGAGGCCGCCGCGCGCAACCAGCAGAAGCGTCGCGACCAAATCGAGCGGTTTGTCGAACGATTTCGGGCCAAGAACACCAAGGCCTCGATCGTACAGAGCCGGATCAAGATGCTCGACCGTATGGAAGAGATCGTCGTTCCCCATCTCGTGAGCGACGCGGCTTATTTGCGCATCGCCGACCCGCCGCACAGCGGCGCGGAAGTGTTGCGCCTCGAAGGCGTGGGCCACACCTATGATGGGCAGCGCTGGGTGCTGCGCGAGGTCGATGTGCGGATCATGCGCGGGGACAAGATTGCGCTGGTCGGCTATAACGGAATGGGGAAGACCACCTTGCTGCGCATTCTGGCAGGCGCGATAGAACCCACGGAAGGTCGGCGAGTCCTCGGTCATCTCGTAGTCCCCGGCTATCAGTCTCAAGACTTTGCGGAAACAATGCCGCCGAGCCAAACCGTGTACCGCGTGGTTAAGGACGCCAATCCGGATATTCCCGAGCGCCATCTCCGCACCATGTTGGGCGGATTCGGTTTCGAAGGCGGCGCGATCGACAAGACGGTGGATGTGTTGAGCGGCGGCGAGAAAATCCGACTCGCATTCGCACGCCTGTTTGCGCGCCCGCCCAATCTCCTGCTGCTCGACGAGCCGACCACGCACCTCGACATCCAGGGTCGCCAGACGCTCGAACGCGCGCTGCGCGACTACGCCGGCGCCGTGGTGCTTGTCAGCCATGATGTCACGTTCGTGCGCAGTGTGGCGACGAACATCATTGCGTTGCAGCCGCCGGGCATTCAGCGGTATGTCGGCGGCTATGACTATTATCGCGAGCGCGTCGGCGCCGCCGGCGCGCCAACCGCGCCGGCGACCGTGGCGGCGGAGGCTACCGGCGGCGCATCGAAGAAAGCGTTGCGCCGCATGCGGGCGGACCAGCGCCGCGAGCTGCAGCAGAAGACACGAGCGTTGAAGCGCGAAATCGACGCGCTGGAAACGCGCATTCAGCAGGCGGAGGCCGAGCGCGCAGAAACGCTGGCGGATTTGGAGACGGGTCGGGTCGCCAGTTACAGTGTCGCGAACCAACGTCTATCCGCGCTGCAAGAGCGCATCGACGCCGATACCGCCCGCTGGGAGGAAGCGTCGCTTCAGCTCCAGCAGATCGAATCCGAGCCCACAGATTCTACCATTGAAGGCGATCGTTGAGGATGGGCCGAAGTCCGATCCGATTCAATGCATCACGGGGGGATCGACGCTGGGGGCTGCAGCCACGGGCGCGGGTTTGGCGGCGGGAGGGGGAGTTGCACAGGGAATACGCGCGGAGACAAAGCGGAAGAGGAGCGGTGTGATCAAGGTTGTTACGACGCCCATCAGGACCAGCGTAGAGAATAGACCCAGCGTGATAAAGCCGCGCTCCAGCGCGATCTGCGCGACGACGAGTTCCATCACGCCTCGCCCGTTGAGCATAAAGCCAAGGCCAAGCGCTTCGGGCTTTGAGAGTCCCGCAAGCCGTCCGCCAATCCAGCCGGGCAAAATCTTGAATCCGATGGAGGCGGCCAGCACAACGCCGACCAGCCACCACGACGGCATGTCTTTGATGCTGAACTCCAGACCAAGCGTGGCGAAGAAAACGGGCGCCAGAAAGCCCCGACTTACGGAATTAATCGTTTGTTCTAGTTGCTCATAGCGGTGCGAAACGAACATTTCCCGGCTGATCAGCAATCCGCCGAAAAAAGCGCCGATTACGGAATGAAATCCGAGCATTTCGCTGATAGACGCGAAGAGGAGAACGAACAGCACCACTACGCCAAAGAGCGCTTCCCCGCCGAACCAATTCGCAAGCGTATCCTGAAACCGCCGCGTGGTCTTGCCGTCGCCCGCCAGCGCGCGCAGACCGTATTCCATTGCCACGATCACGCCAATCAGCAGCAGGAGTTTGGCGCCGCCGACAAGGGTGACCGAGGCGACGATCCCGAAATCCGCATGGCGCGGCACGTCGAGCAGCAGCCCCAGCAGCAGGAGCGCGAGCAGGTCGTTGATGAGGGCGCAGGCCACCGTATAGCGGGCCACGCGGCTCTCGAGCAGGCCGAACCCTTCGAGGATGCGCACGGCCACCGGTAGCGCGGTAATCGACATGCAGAGCGCGAGAACCATCGCGCGCGTCAGCGGCATGCCCGCGGCGAACCCGATGATCAGGCCGGCCAACAGCGGCATCAAAAAGCTCATCGCCGCGATCAGCAATCCGCGGTCCCTCGCGGCGCTGAGAATGTCGGAAAAGCGCATTTCCATGCCCGTCGAGAGGACAATGAAAAAAATTGCGAGCCCCGCGATGCCTGCCAGCGGCTCGGAAAACTGGATCACGTTGAAGCCGGACGGCCCCAACAAGACGCCGGCCGCGAGCTCGCCGATGATGGCGGGCTGGCGGAGCCGCGTCATCACATGCCCGAGAATCCGGGCCGCGACGATCAACAACAACAGGCTGGTGAACAAATGCATCCCGGCGATGATAGTCCGGGCGCGCGCCGCGGGGGAACAGAAACTTTCAGAAGCGACGCCGAGCGAGTTCCGAATTCACAAACCGCGTCGGATGCGGCATAGTCGCCGCTCGTTCAGAGGAGGAGTTTGAGATGCAGGAAATCGAGTCGCACCTGAAGGAACAGCGCAGTTTCCCGCCGCACCCCGATTTTGCGCGCCGCGCGCATGTCTCGTCGATGGCGGACTATGACCGGCTCTATCGGGAGTCGGTGGACGATCCCGCCGGATTCTGGCTTCGGATGGCGCGCGAGTCCATCGATTGGTTCGCGCCGCCGACCCAGGCGTTCACGCAGCGGTTCGAACACATCGGTGAGAAGGCCGAGCCGTATGTGGAATACTTCGCTGACGGGCAACTCAATGTCAGCCACAACTGCCTCGACCGTCATATCGCATCGGGCCGAGGGGAGCGCCGCGCGCTGGTATGGCAGGGAGAGAACGATGCCGAGCGGCGCACGCTGACCTATGCAGAATTGCACCGCGAGGTATGTCGACTCGCGAATGTCCTCAAGAAGCACGGCGTAAAGAAAGGCTCCACGGTCACGATCTTCATGCCGATGGTGCCGGAATTGCCCGCGGCGCTGCTCGCCTGCGCGCGGATTGGCGCGATCCACTCGGTCGTGTTTTCCGCTTTCAGCCCCGACGCGCTGAAGAGCCGCATTCAGGACTGCGGGTCCTGCATGGTGCTCACGAGCGATGTCGGTTTCCACGCGGGCAAGGTGATCGAATTGAAGAACAAGGTGGACCAAGCCCTCGCCGATTGCCCGACGGTGAAGAAGGTGCTGGTCTACAATCGGGGCAACACCGCGGTGAACATGCAGGCGGGCCGCGATTTCTGGTGGCACGAGGAGCTGGCCGCGCAGGATATTTCCACTACGTGCGCGGCCGCGCCGATGGCCGCCGAGGACCCGCTGTTTATCCTCTACACGAGCGGCAGCACAGGAAAGCCGAAGGGCGTACTGCACACGAGCGGGGGCTACCTGACCTACGCGCATCTTACGTTCAAATACGTCTTCGATTATCGGGAAGAGGACGTCTTCTGGTGTACGGCTGATGTCGGCTGGATCACGGGACATACCTATCTCGTGTACGGTCCGCTTTCGAACGGCGCGACATGCATAATGTTCGAGGGCGTGCCGACCTGGCCGCGGCCGGACCGGTTTTGGAAAATTATTCAGGACCAAAAGGTGACGATCTTCTACACCGCGCCGACCGCGATACGCGCGCTGATGCGGCTGGGCGACGAGTGGCCGAACATGTTCGACCTGTCCTCGCTGCGCCTGTTGGGGACCGTCGGCGAGCCGATCAACCCTGAAGCGTGGATGTGGTATCATCGCGTGATCGGGCGCGAGCGATGTCCGATTGTGGACACCTGGTGGCAGACGGAAACGGGCGGCATCATGATCGTCACGCTGCCCGGCGCGATGCCGACGAAGCCCGGCTCGGCGGGGCGACCTTTTTTCGGCGTGCAACCGCTGATTCTCAAGGATGACGGCCATGAAGCGGGCGTCGACGAGGGTGGCGCGCTGTTTATCAAGCACTCGTGGCCCGGCATGCTGCGCGGGGTGTATGGCGACGCGAAGAGCGAATTGATCCGCAACGTATATTTCTCGCGCGTACCGGGGATATACTTCACCGGCGACGGCTGTCGCCGCGACGCGGATGGCTACTACTGGTTGCTGGGACGAATTGATGATGTGCTGAACGTGTCGGCGCATCGCATCGCGACCGCGGAATTGGAGAGCGCGCTGGTTTCGCATCCGGCTGTCGCCGAGGCCGCGGTTGTCGGGTATCCCCACGAGACCAAAGGGCAGGGCATCTATTGTTATGTCACGCTGAAGAAGGGGATTGACGCGTCCGAAGACCTGCGCAAGGCGCTGGTGCAAACGGTCCGCACGCAGATCGGGCCGATCGCGACGCCGGACAAAATTCACTTCACGGATGCGCTGCCGAAGACGCGGTCCGGTAAAATCATGCGGCGCATCCTGCGCAAGATTGCCGAGGGTCATGTGGATCAAGTCGGCGACACCAGCACGCTTGCCGATCCGGCGGTGGTGGATTCGCTGGTGAAGGGCCGTCTGTGACGCTACAGCGGACGGCGGTCGATTCGTGCGCGTAATCTGGTCAGCTTCCCGCGACGCACACCACAACCTGGCGTGGGAGAGTTGGGCGCTGGATCACTTCGATTCGGAAGGCCCGCTTTTACTGTTTTACGTGAACGACCCCGCGATCGTACTCGGCAAGAATCAAAATCCCTGGCGCGAGGCGGCGACGGGCTGGGCGCGCCGAGAGGGCGTGCCCTTCGCGCGCCGCGTCTCGGGCGGCGGCGCTGTATGGCACGATGACGGGAATCTAAACTTCAGTCTGGTGACAGCGCGCGCGGGGTACAAGCAGGACGCCGTGTTCGCCCGAACGATTGACGCGCTGCGTGACCTGGGCGTGAGCGCAACGGTCCAGCACGGCAACAGCCTTGTCGTGGAGGGGCGCAAGATTTCGGGCACGGCGTTTTGTTTCCGCGGCGCGGCGGCGCTGCATCACGGTACGATGCTCATCCAGTCGGATCTCGCGCGGCTGCGCCGCGCGCTCATGCCCGCGTTGCCCGAGATCGAGACGCGCGCGATTTCTTCGCGCCCGGCCCCGGTGGCCAACCTGACTGAATTCGCGCCCGGCCTGACCGTCGAGCGCGGCGCAGCGTCCCTCGCACGCCATCTCGCCCCAAAAGGGGTCAGTCCTTTATTCTTGACGGCCGTCAAGAATAAAGGACTGACCCCTTTTCAGGAGGAGGGGTGGGTGTGGGGGCATACGCCGGCGTTTGAGTGGAGGATTGCGGCGGACGGGCCGCGCGTGTGTTGCGAGCGGGGTCGCGTGACGCGCATCGTGTTGCCCGATGGGCGCGAGATCGCGGGGCTCTCCATTCCGTTTGAGCGCGCGGCGCTCGCGAATGCGCTGGGCGCGTATGCGGAGGAGTGGTCGCGCGCGGCGCTCGCGCGCGATTGGTGAGGTCCGGCGCGTCAGCCCGCGCGCGCGTTGCCGATCAGCGATGCGATCAGCGTCCGAGCGGCGAGGATGTCAAACGGCTTGCCCAGGATGTGCTCGACGCCTTCCGCATGAATCGCCTCCATGCGTTCTCCGACGGTGTAGCCGGTGGTCACGACCATCGGACGGGCCGGATTCAATGCGCGCAGCGCGCGCACGAGTTCGATCCCGTTGGGTTTCCCTGGCAGGCTTAAATCGGAGATGATGAGATCCGGATTTTGCTGCTCCGCCGAACGCAACGCCTCCGCGCCGGTGGCGGCGATGAACACGTCGTGCCCTAGCATGGAGACGACGCGTTTGAGCAAATTCTGAATTCCATCTTCGTCTTCAACGATCAGCACTTTGGCCATGGCGCTCCTTTGGGCCCCCCGTGGTCATTACCTTAATGCAATCAGCCCCTTGTGCGAGAGAAATCAGAAAATATGATTCCGACCGTTTCCATCGCGTCGCGTCGATTGTGGCCGATGAGCCCGCGCGCGCCGCGTTTGATCCAGCCTACGGCATATATGCCGGGCGCCACGCGATGGTTGTCCGCGGGAATCACGCCCCGCGCAACATCGAACGGCACGCCGGGCAGGGCGCGGCCGCGATGGCCGATCGAAACGATGACCAGTCCGGCATCGATTTTCTGCAGCGCGCCAGTGGGCACGGCGCGGCGCTGGAACGGGTCGCCCTCGAGCCTGCACAGCTCGAGCGTCAATTCGCGCGCGCGCGTTTCGCCGCCAATGGCGAGCGGGCGGCGCAGGAAGTCGAAGGAAAGTTCGATGCGCGCATCGGGGGGGGCGGGCCGCGAGGCATAGTCGCGCAGCGCCGCGACCACTGCGCGCGCGCGATCGGACGCGGGGTCGGCGAGTTCGCTCTCATCCGCGGCATCGGGCATCACGACGACGGGATCGATGCGGAACGCGATACCCGGCATCGTGCCCAGTTCGAGGATTTCGTTTTCGCCGAACGAGGCCTGCACGGGGCCGCGGCGTCCTATGATGTGTAGGCGGCGGATGCGATGGCGCGCGAGTTTCTCTCTCGCGTCAGGGGCCATATCGGTTGCCGCCAGCTCCTCGGGCGTTCGCGCGAGCATCCGCGCGATGTCCAGCGCGACATTGCCGTTTCCGACGATCGCGGCAGTCTCGACATTGAGGTCGATCGCGAGATCGGCGAAATCCGGATGGCCGTTGATCCACCCCGCAAATGCGAGAGAGGGGTGTACGTTGGCGAGCTGCTCGCCGGGTATACCGAGCGCTCGGTCTTCCTCGGCGCCGGTGGCGATCACCACGGCATCATGGCGCGCGGCCAAGTCCTCGACGGTTCGATCTCGCCCGATTTCGATGTTCGTGTGCAGGCGAACCGCGGGGTGTGCGAGCGTTTTTTCCAGCAATCGCATAATGCGCCGCGTGTGCGGATGGTCCGGCGCAACGCCGTAGCGGACGAGGCCGAACGGGCGCGGGAGTTTTTCAAACATATCGATGGCGACCGGGCGCGGGCCGCGCAGGAGTTCTTCCGCCGTGAATAGACCGGCGGGTCCCGCTCCGACGATGGCCACGCGAAGAGTCGATTCAGCCATGCGGGGAAGGTGGCACGTCGGGTATGGGCTAGGGAAGGAGGAAACGAGGGGTTGCAATCGCGTGGGTCTCCGGCGGTTTTAAAAAATGTTTCAATGACATGTTGACAGTAGGGGCATTAGTAGGGCATATCTAGCCGGATAAGCACTTCCACCGACAGGTGTTGTGTGGGAGTGGCGGAAAATCCTACGTCAGACACGCGCATCTCCTGACTCTTCTTCATCGCGGAGCTCGGAGAAAAGAGGTGTATTGTCTGGTGTATTTTTGCCGCAACCGGATGCCCACGTAGCTCAGTCGGTAGAGCACGTCCTTGGTAAGGACGAGGTCGGCCGTTCGATCCGGCTCGTGGGCTGACCGGAAACGATTTGGCGATACTGACAACGGTACGATAACGGAACTACACGCGAGGAGAGAGGAAAAATGGCGAAGGACAAATTCGAGCGAAAGAAGCCGCATGTGAACGTCGGGACCATTGGTCACGTCGACCACGGCAAGACGACATTGACGGCGTCGATCACCCATGTGCAGTCCCTCAAGGGGCTGGCGCAGCCGATCACGTATGACCAGGTCGCAAAGGCGTCCGAGTCGCAGGGCCGCCGCGACCCGACGAAGATTCTGACGATCGCCATTTCGCACGTCGAGTACGAGTCGAACACGCGCCACTATGCGCACGTGGATTGCCCCGGCCACGCGGACTATGTCAAGAACATGATCACCGGTGCGGCGCAGATGGACGGCGCGATTCTCGTGGTCAGCGCGGTGGACGGCCCGATGCCGCAGACGAAGGAGCACATCCTGCTCGCCCGCCAGGTCGGCGTGCCGGCGATTGTGGTGTTCCTCAACAAGGTTGACTTAGTGGATGATCCGGAGCTGTTGGAACTGGTGGAGCTGGAAATTCGCGAGCTGCTCAACAAGTACGAGTTTCCCGGCGACGACACGCCGATTATCCGCGGATCCGCGCTCGCTGCCATGAAGGCGACCAGCCCCGACGATCCGGGTGCGAAATGCATTCAGGAATTGATGGATGCGATCGACGCGCACATCCCCGAGCCGGTCCGCGCGGTGGACCAGCCGTTCCTGATGCCGATCGAAGACGTGTTCTCGATTGAAGGTCGCGGCACGGTGGTGACGGGTCGCGTCGAGCGCGGCGTGATCAAGGTCGGCGAGGAAGTTGAGATCATCGGACTGCGTCCGACGCAGAAGACGACGGTCACGGGCGTCGAGATGTTCCGCAAGCTGCTTGACGAGGGCCGCGCCGGCGACAACATCGGCGCGCTGCTTCGCGGCTTGAAGAAGGAAGACGTCGAGCGCGGCCAGGTGCTCGCGAAGCCGGGCACGGTGACCCCGCACACGCAGTTCAAGGCGGAGGTCTATGTCTTGAGCAAGGACGAAGGCGGCCGCCACACGCCGTTCTTCAAGGGCTATCGCCCGCAGTTCTACTTCCGCACGACGGACGTGACGGGCGACATCACCCTGCCGGAAGGCGTGGACATGGTCATGCCCGGCGACAACATCAGTTTCGAGGTGAACCTGATCACGCCGATCGCGATGGAGAAGACGATGCGCTTCGCCATTCGCGAGGGCGGCCGCACGGTCGGCGCCGGTCGTGTGACGGACATCATCAAGTAAATTGCAGAGTCTGGCCGCCAGGCGGGGCGCGCGGGTCGCGCGCGCCGGCGGGCGGCGGGCTGGGAAGGCAGCATGCCACGGGAAATCATCACACTGGCTTGTACGGATTGCAAACGGCGCTCCTACACCTCGACCCGCAACAAGCGGAAGGGGGGCGAGCGCCTGGAGCTGAAGAAGTATTGCCGGTTCGAGCGAAAGCACACGGTGCATCGCGAGGTCAAATAGCAGCGGGATCCGCGGTAGGGCAGTAGCTCAATTGGCAGAGCACCGGTCTCCAAAACCGGGTGTTGGGGGTTCAAGTCCCTCCTGCCCTGCCAGGCTTGCGCCCGACGTTTCAACATCGTGAACAAACTTGGTCAATTTGTTGCGGGCATCCGCACGTTTCTGGGCGAGGTGCAGGTGGAGCTGAAGAAGTGCACCTGGCCTACGCGCCCGGAGCTGTTGGAGTCCACGCTCGTCGTCGTTGTCGCGGTGGCGATTCTCGGGTCGGTGGTCGCGTTGAGCGATGTCATTTTGAACGGTGTGCTGCGGGTGGTTATCCGCTAGGGCCGCCCAGGTGGAACTTATGGAAAAGCAGTGGTTTGTCTTGCATACGCTTTCCGGCCAGGAGGGCAAGGTCAAGGAAAGCATTGAACGCCGCGTGAAAATCGAAGAGATGCAGGACTACGTGGAGGAGGTCCTGATCCCGACCGAAAAGGTCTCCGAGACGAAGCGGGGCAAGAAGTCCACGACCACGCGCAAGTTCTATCCGGGATATGTGCTGATTCATATTCATCTGTACGACGCGAACAAGCAACTGGTTGAGAAGAGCTGGTATTTCATCCAGGAAACGCCGGGGATCATCGGATTCATCGGCGGCGAACGGCCGGTGCCGCTGCGCGAAGAAGAAGTGAACAGTATCTTGAATCAGATCGAGGAGAAGAAGGACAAGGTCAAGCCAAAGGTGACGTTCGAAGCGGGCGAAACGGTGAAGATCAACGATGGCCCGTTCCTGAATTTCAACGGCACGATCGAAGAGGTCGATCCGGAGCGCGGCAAGTTGAAGGTGTCCGTCTCGATTTTCGGGCGCTCCGCCCCGGTCGAGCTGGAGTATTGGCAGGTGGAGCGAGCATAGGAGAGGCACGCGGGAGTCGGGTGGCGGGTGTCGGCGCGGCCGGCCCCGCGGCCTTGCCCCCGAACCTTAAGACCCATTATGGCAAAGAAAGTCGTCGCAATCGTCAAACTGCAGATTCCCGCCGGTCAGGCGAATCCGGCGCCGCCGGTCGGCCCCGCGTTGGGCCAGCAGGGCGTCAATATCATGGCGTTCTGCAAGGAATTCAACGCCGCCACGCAGAAAGACGCGGGGTTGGTGATTCCGGTGGTGATTTCGGTTTACCAGGACAAATCGTTCAGTTTCATCACCAAGAGCCCGCCGGCCGCTACGCTGCTTAAGCGCGCGGCCGGTATCGCGAAGGGATCCGGCGCGCCGAATCGCGACAAAGTCGGCAAGGTGACGAAGAAGCAGTTGATGGAGATCGCCAAGATCAAGGAAAAGGATTTGAACGCACGAGACATGGACCACGCGTGCCGCCTCATCGCGGGAACGGCGCGCAGCATGGGAGTCGAGGTGGAATAATGCCGCATCATGGAAAGAAATACCGGGCCGTAGCGGCCAAGGTGGATCGCGCCAAGCTGTATGAGCTGGCGGAAGCGATCGCCTTCCTTCAAGCCAACAAGACCGCAAAGTTTGACGAGACGGCGGAGATCGCGTTCCGGCTCGGGGTTGATCCAACTCAGTCGGACCAGAATGTTCGCGGTACGGTCGCGCTGCCGCACGGTACGGGCAAGAAGGTTCGCGTTCTGGTGTTTGCGACGGGTCCGCAGGCCGACGCGGCCCGCGCGGCGGGCGCGGACTATGTCGGCTACGAGGATCTCGTGGCCAAGGTCGCCGGCGGTTGGACCGACATCGACGTGATTATATCGACGGCGGAGTGCATGAAGGAAGTGCGCAAGCTCGGCAAGGTGCTAGGGCCGCGGGGGCTGATGCCGAATCCCAAGTCGGGCACGGTCAGCGAGGACACGGCGGCGGCCGTAAAGCAATTCAAGGCGGGCCGCGTCGAGTTCCGCATGGACAAGAATGGGAACGTGCAGGTGCCGTTCGGCAAACTTTCCTTTGCGCCGGAGGCGCTGTTGGAGAATTGCCGCGCGGTCGTCGATGCGGTGCAGCATGCGCGGCCTGCGGCGGCGAAGGGGATTTTTATCAAGCGCTGCACGGTCTCCTCGACGATGGGGCCGGGGCTGCATGTGAATGTACGCGACGCGGTCGCGACGGCGGCGTGAGGAGCGTGACATGAGAGCGGAAAAGAAATCAATTCTTGCGGAAGTCCGGTCCAAGCTGTCCGGTTCGTCGTACTTTTTTCTGACGAATTACCAGGGGCTGTCGGTTCGCAAGTCCGACGATTTGCGCAAGCGCCTGCGCGCGCAAAAGGCCTCTTTCCAGGTGGTGCCGAACAAGCAATTCGGCCTTGCCGCGAAGGCGTGCGGATTGCCGGAGATCGACGGGAGCATCCTGCGCGGTCCGTCCGCGATGATCTTCGGCGAAGGCGACGTGGTCGCCGTCGCGAAGGTGCTCAAGGATTTCATCAAGGAGAACGAGAAGCCGGTGGTGAAGGTCGGCGGTCTCCATGGTCAACTGCTTTCTCGTGCGGACGTGGACAGCCTCGCCGCGCTGCCGTCGCGGGAAATCCTGCTGGGTCAGGTGGTCGGCACGATCGCCGCTCCGATGTCCCGGCTGGTCGGCGCCTTGCAGCAGAAAGCGGCAAGCGTGCTGTATGTCCTGCAGGCCTACGCGGAGAAAAAAGGCCCGGCGGCCTGATCCGCAATAACCCAACAATCGAACGAAGCGAAGGAGTAACGAACATGTCGGATGCAACGCAGAAAATGGAAGAGATCGTCTCCGCCATCGAACAGATGACGGTGTTGGACTTGTCGAAGCTGGTCAAGCTGCTCGAAGAGCGGCTCGGCGTCAGCGCGGCCGCCCCGGTGGCGGTGGCGGCGGCGCCGGGCGCGGCGGGCGCGGCGGCGGCGGCCCCGGCCGAGGAACAGACCGAATTTACGGTCACCCTCGCGGCGGCGGGCGCGAACAAGATCCAGGTCATCAAGGAGCTGCGCGCGCTGACCAACCTCGGCCTCAAGGAGGCCAAGGACCTGGTCGAGGGCGCACCCAAGACGATCAAAGAGGGCGCGTCCAAGGAAGAGGCCGCGAATATCAAGGCCAAGCTGGAAGCGGCCGGCGCCAAAGTCGAAGTCAAGTAGGCTCCGACAACCGGATGTTCCGACGGTTGGAAGGCGGACGAGGCCGCCATTCCAGCCGTTGGGATTTTTCGTTCCGGTACGTTGTGCGCGATGGGCGGTCCTCGAGGGCTGGGCAGCACGAAGGTGAACGATGGCGAATCGAATTAATTACGGCAAGCTGACCGATATCATTGAGGCTCCGGATCTCATCGAGATCCAGACCAACTCGTATAAGGATTTTCTGCAATTGGACGCTCCGGCGACCAAGCGCAAGCGGGTCGGCCTTCAGGCCGTTTTTCGCGAGGTCTTCCCGATCGAGAGCTACGACGGCAAGGTCGTGCTCGATTTCGTGAAGTACGAGATCAGCGAGCCGAAAATGAAGCCCGTGGAGTGCATCCGCGAGGGCCAGTCCTATTCCGCGCCGCTGTACGTCACGTTCCGACTCAAAGACGGCGACGAGGTGCGCGAAGAGGACGTCTATATGGGCGAAGTGCCCCTGATGACCGAGCAGGGGAGCTTTATCATCAATGGCGCGGAGCGCGTCGTGGTCAGTCAGCTCCACCGCTCGCCCGGCATCTGTTTCGAGCAGAACCTGCACCCGAACGGGACGATGCTGTACTCCTTCCGCATCATCCCGGACCGCGGGTCATGGGTGGAGGTGCAGTTCGATACGTCGGACAATCTGCACATCTATCTGGACCGCACGCGCCGCCGCCGGAAGTTTCTCGCCTCTACGTTCCTGCGCGCGCTCGGCTACGATACGGACGACGATATTCTCTCGATCTTCTACACCCTTGAGGACCTCGATCTCAAGGGCTCGCCGTCGGACGCTGATCTGGCCCACCGCGTGCTGCGCGAAGACGCGATCGACGTGAGTTCCAGCACGGTGCTCGCGCGTCGCTACGAGCCGGTCACCCGCGAGTTGGTCAAGCAGATGAAGGCCGCCGGCATCTCGACCATCCGCGTGGTCAATGTCGCGTGGGACGAGGGTCTGCTGCTCAAGTCGATCCAAAAGGATCCGACCCGCAGCACCGAGGATGCGCTGAAAGACATCTACATGAAGCTGCGGCCCGGCGACCCGCCCACGACGTCGAACGCAAAGCAATTGCTCAAGCGCGTGTTTTTCGATCCGCGCCGCTATGATCTCGGCCGCGTGGGTCGATACAAGATTCAGCAGAAGCTCGGCCTGCCGGAAATTCCGGACACCGACGAGGCGCGCGTCCTTCGCAAGGAGGATTTGATCGCCGCGATCAAGTACCTCGTGAACTTGCGCAAGGGCGAGGGCACGGTGGACGACATCGATCATCTCGGCAGTCGCCGCGTGCGCACCGTGGGCGAGTTGCTCGAGAACCAGTGCCGCGTGGGGTTGGCCCGCACGGAGCGGCTGGTCAAGGAGCGCATGACGATTTTCGATACGAACGTCGAGAAGCTCACGCCGCAGAAGCTGATCAATCCGAAGGCGCTGTCCGCCGTGATACGCGACTTCTTCGGGCGCAGCCAGCTCTCGCAGTTCATGGATCAGACCAACCCGCTCGCCGAGCTGACGCACAAGCGGCGCTTGAGCGCGCTGGGGCCCGGCGGCCTTTCGCGCGAGCGCGCGGGCTTCGAAGTCCGCGACGTGCATTCGAGCCACTACGGGCGCATCTGCCCGATCGAGACGCCGGAAGGCCCGAACATCGGGTTGATCTCCTCGCTCTCGACCTTCGCGCGCGTGAACGAGTTCGGATTCATTGAGAGCCCGTACCGCAAGGTCGTCAACGGCCGCGTCACCGACGAGGTGGATTTCCTCACCGCCGACCAGGAAGAAAACTATGTGATCGCGCAGGCGAACGCGCCGTTCGATTCGCACGGCCGGTTCACCGAAAAGTCGGTGCCGGTCCGCTACCGCGGCGACTTCCTTGAAGTCGCTCCGGAGCGCGTGGATTACATGGACACCTCGCCGAAGCAGTTGGTGTCCGTCGCCGCGGGTCTCATCCCATTCCTGGAGCACGATGACGCGAACCGCGCGCTGATGGGCTCAAACATGCAGCGCCAAGGCGTGCCGCTCTTGCGCGCCGAGCGCCCGTATGTCGCGACCGGGATGGAGGGCAAGGTGGCGCGCGATTCGCGCATCATCGTGCTTGCCGAGGCGCCCGGGAAGGTCGCGTACGTGTCCGGCTCGAAGGTGATTGTGTCGGTGGACGGCGACGTGCCGACCAAAAAGACGCCGAAGAGCGATTACCAAGTGTATGAGCTGCGAAAGTTCATGCGCTCGAACGGCGGGACCTGCATCAACCAAAAGCCGATCGTCCGCGTGGGCCAGCGCGTCAAAAAGGGCGATGTGCTCGCCGACGGGCCTGCGACAGACCAGGGCGAACTCGCGCTGGGTCGGAACGTGCTCGTCGCGTTCATGCCGTGGTGCGGCTACAACTTCGAGGACGCGATTTTGATTAGTGAACGCCTCGTGCGCGAAGACATCTACACATCGATCCACATCGAGGAATTCGAGTGCGGCGCGCGCGATACGAAGCTCGGGCCCGAGGAAATCACGCGCGACATCCCCAATGTCGGCGAGGAGGCGCTGAAGAACCTCAACCACGACGGCGTGATTCGCATCGGCGCCGAGGTCAAGCCGGGCGATATCCTTGTCGGCAAGATCACGCCGAAGAGCGAAACCGAACTCGCGCCGGAAGAGCGCCTGCTGCGCGCGATTTTCGGCGAGAAGGCGGCGGACGTGCGCGACACGTCGCTGACCGTTCCGTCCGGAACCTACGGCATTGTAATGGATGTCAAGGTGTCCGCGCGGCAGGACAACAAGGACAGCAAGCTGTCCCCGTCCGAGCGCCGCAAGCAGCTCAAGCAGATCGAGCAGGATTACGCCGAGAAGCACGAGCGGCTTACGGAGGACCTGACCGAGGCGTTGAGCAACATCCTGCTCGGCGAAAAAATTCCGCTCGATGTGGTGAACATCGACTCCGGGGAGGTCATCATTCCGGCGAACCGGAAGATTACCAAGACGCTGCTGCGCAAATTGGCCGCCGCCTACAACCACATCGAGATCGATCCGAGCCCGATCCAAATCAAGATTCAGGGCATCATCAGCGAGTTCACGCACAAGTTCTCCGAGCTGGACCTTGAAAAGGAGCGATCGTTGGATCGCGTGGAGAGCGGCGACGAGGTCGATTCGGGCATCATCAAGCAGGTAAAGGTGTACGTCGCGAGCAAGAAGAAGCTGTCGGTCGGCGACAAGATGGCCGGCCGCCACGGCAACAAGGGCGTCATTGCCCGCATCGTGCCGGACGAGGACATGCCCTTCTTGCCGGACGGCACCCCGGTGGACATCGTGCTAAACCCGCTCGGCGTGCCGAGCCGCATGAACGTCGGCCAAGTGCTGGAAACACACCTCGGCATCGCGTGCCATCGCCTCGGCATGCACGCGGCGACGCCGGTGTTCGACGGCATCTCGGAAAAAGCCGTGCGCGAGCTGATGGTGAAGGCCGGGCTGGACGAGGACGGCAAGACCGTCCTCTACGACGGGCGAACCGGAGAGCCGTTCGACCAGCGGGTGATGGTGGGCATCATTTACATGCTGAAGCTGCACCACCTGGTCAGCGACAAGATCCACGCGCGCGCGGTCGGGCCGTACTCGCTTGTTACCCAGCAGCCGCTGGGCGGCAAGGCGCAATACGGCGGCCAGCGCTTCGGCGAGATGGAAGTGTGGGCGATGGAAGCCTACGGCGCGGCCTACGCGCTGCAGGAGATTCTCACCGTCAAGAGCGACGACGTGCAGGGCCGCACCCGCATCTACGAGTCGATCGTCAAAGGCGAGAACGTGCTGGAGGCCGGCATGCCGGAATCCTTCAACGTGCTGATGAAGGAAATGCAGAGCCTGGCTCTCGACGTCCGCGTGCACCGCGGTAAGGAATAACCGGGAGTCGGAAACCGTCGCAATCGAAAGCGGAGCAACTTATGGCAGAAAACACCAGCGCAGCGCAGTTGTTCGGTACGGAACCCGCCGCGAGCGGGTTTGACTGGGCGAGCATTACGGTCGCGTCGCCCGAAACGGTGCGGTCGTGGAGTTTCGGCGAGGTCAAAAACCCCGAGACGATAAACTATCGCACGTTCAAGCCGGAAAAAGGAGGCTTGTTCTGCGAGAAGATCTTCGGTCCGACGAAGGACTGGGAGTGCTCGTGCGGCAAATACAAACGCATCAAGCACAAGGGCGTGATCTGCGACCGCTGCGGCGTCGAGGTAACGCTCGCGCGCGTGCGCCGCGAGCGCATGGGCCACATCGATCTGGCGGTGCCCGTCTCCCACATCTGGTTTTTCAAGTGCACGCCGAGCCGCATGGGGCTCGTGCTGGACATGACGGCGCGCAACCTCGAGCGCGTGCTGTATTACGAGGATTACGTCGTCATCGACCCGGGCGACACCCCGCTGCAGGAGAAGCAACTGCTGAGCGAAATGGAATTCCGCGAGGCGCAGGACAAGTACGGCGACGGCTTTGTCGCCCGCATGGGCGCCGAGGGCGTGCGCGACCTGATGAAGCGCATCAATCTCGACGAAATGATCGAGCAGCTCGACCGCGAGATGGCCGAAACGCGGAGCAAGCAGAACAAGAAGAAATTGACGAAGCGCATCAAGGTGCTCGACGCATTCCGCCGCACGAACACCCGTCCCGAGTGGATGGTGCTCGAAGTGTTGCCCGTGATCCCTCCCGACCTGCGCCCGTTGGTTCCGCTCGAGGGCGGCCGCTTTGCGACTTCCGACTTGAACGATCTGTACCGCCGCGTGATCAACCGGAACAACCGGCTGCGAAACCTGCTCCAGCTCAAGACGCCGGACGTCATCATCCGCAACGAAAAGCGCATGCTGCAGGAGGCCGTGGACGCGCTGTTCGACAACGGACGGCACGGGCGCGCGGTGACCGGGGCGGGCAATCGCCCGTTGAAGTCGCTCTCCGACATGCTGCGCGGCAAGCAGGGCCGGTTTCGCCAAAACCTGCTCGGCAAGCGCGTGGACTACTCGGGCCGCTCGGTCATCGTGATCGGGCCGGACTTGAAACTCAACCAGTGCGGGTTGCCGAAGAAGATGGCGCTCGTGCTCTTTGAGCCGTTCATCATTCGCCGCCTCAAAGAGCTCGGTGTGGTGCATACGGTGCGCAGCGCGAAGAAGATGATCGAGAAAGAAGCCAACGAGGTCTGGGACATCCTCGATGAAGTCACGCGCGGCCACACGGTCATGTTGAACCGCGCGCCGACGCTGCATCGCCTCTCGATACAATCCTTCGAGCCGGTGCTCATCGAGGGCGAGGCGATCCGCATTCATCCGCTCGTCTGCACCGCGTACAACGCGGACTTCGACGGCGATCAGATGGCCGTGCACGTCCCGCTGTCCGTCGAGGCGCAGATGGAGTCGCGCCTGTTGATGCTTGCGCCGAACAACATTTTCTCGCCGTCTAGCGGCAAGCCAATCATGACACCGACGCAGGACATCGCGCTCGGCTGCTATTACCTGACGATCGAGTCGCAGGATGACCGCATTCGCCGGCGAACCGCGCCCAAAGGCGCGAGCGAGATCGAGCATCTGCCGATCCTCAATGACGCCTCCGAGGTGCACACTGCGTTCGACGAAAAGGCGCTGCGCATCCACGATCGGATTCGCATTCGCAATCCGGACCACGGACGCAACACGTATTACGGCGACAAGACGAAATCGACGATCGAGACCACGGTCGGTCGGGTGTTTTTCAACGAAATCTGGCCGGATTCGCTCGGGTTCTTCAACGGCCCCGTGCCGAAGAAGAAATTGGAGGAGCTAATCTTCCGTTGCTATCAGATCGCGGGCCACGAGGAGACCGTGCACTGTCTCGACCGACTGAAGGCGCTCGGATTCGAGTATGCGACGATGGCCGGCGTTTCCATCGGCCTCGCCGACATGATCATCCCCGAAGAAAAGAAGGGGATTGTGGCGGATGCGCAGAAGCAGATTCAGGAAGTCGAAAACCAGTACCGCAAGGGCATCATCACCGACGGCGAGCGCTACAACAAGATCATCGACATCTGGACCCACGCGACGGACCGAGTTTCCAGCGTCATGTTCGGCGCGCTTGAATTCAACGACTACGATAAGGGCCGCCGCGACGTCAATCCGCTGTTTATGATGGTAGATTCCGGCGCCCGGGGCAATCGCCAGCAGATTCGCCAGCTCGCGGGGATCCGCGGCCTGATGGCGAAGCCGTCCGGTGAGATCATCGAGAAGCCGATTCTGTCGAACTTCCGCGAAGGGTTGAGCGTGCTGGAGTATTTCATCTCCACGCACGGCGCCCGCAAGGGGTTGGCCGACACGGCGCTGAAGACCGCCGACGCGGGGTATCTGACCCGCAAGCTGGTGGACGTGGCGCAGGATGTGATCATTGTCGAGCAGGACTGCGGCACGCTCAACGGCATCGAAATCAAGCCGATTATGGAAGGCGATGAAGAGCTGGTGCCGCTCGCCTCCCGCATTCTGGGCCGCACCGCCGTTGACGACATTCGGCATCCGGGCACCCGGGAGATCATTGTGGCGGCGGGTCAGGAAATCGACGAAAAGGCGCGCGACCTCATTGCCGAAATCGGATTGGAATCGATCCGCATCCGTAGCGTGCTGACGTGCGAATCGCGCGGCGGCTGCTGCGCGCGCTGCTACGGGCGCAATCTCGCCACCAACCGCCCCGCGGCGCTCGGCGAGTCGGTCGGCATCATCGCGGCGCAGTCGATCGGCGAGCCCGGCACGCAGCTCACGATGCGCACGTTCCACATCGGCGGCACGGCCAGTTCGGTATTCAAGCAGCCGCAGATCATTGCGCGCAACGGAGGCGTCGTTCGCTACCAGGACCTCCGCACGGTAAAAACACAGGAAGGCACGTTCGTCGTGCTCAACAAAAACGGCGTCATCGGCATCTACGACGACGAAGGACGCGAGCTGGAGAAATACACGCTGGTCATCGGTGCGACCATCGCGGTCGAGGACGGCGGGTCGGTCAAGAAAGGCCAGTCCTTCGTCAAGTGGGACCCCTACAACGTGCCGATCCTGTCCGAGCAGCGCGGCGTGATCGAGTTTCACGACTTTATTGAAGGCGTTACGGTCAAGAAGGAAGTGGACGAGTCCACCGGCATGGAGGGCGTGGTCGTCCTCGAGCACAAGGAAGACCTGCATCCGCAGATCGTGCTGAAGGACGTCGATACGAAACAGGTCATCAGCTACTACTCGATTCCGGCCGGCGCGCATGTGATCGCGCG
>CALGMT010000067.1 GCA_937958885.1 uncultured bacterium
GTGGCAGGAAGGGATCTCGCGCGCGTGTGCGGGGGGCGCGACTGCATGCAACTAAACAGCATCGCTACCGTTTTCCAGGCGCTGAATGCGAGCGGCGCACGCTATCTGGTCGCGGGGGGGTTGGCCGTTGTGGCGCATGGATACCTTCGGTTGACGATGGACATCGATCTCATCGTGCAACTGCACCCCGAAAATCTAGCCCGCGCATTGGATGCACTGCGACGGCTTGGATATCGCCCCATCGCCCCCGCGGACATTACCGATTTCACCTCAGCGGTGAATCGGAAACGATGGATAGACGAAAAAGGGATGGTCGTATTCCAGCTTTTCAGTGACGAGCATCGGACCGCACCTATCGATTTATTCACCCAGGAGCCGTTTGATTTCGATGCCGTTTATGCGGAGGCCCCCGTGCGCGAAGTCGAAGAGGGCGTCGAGATACGCGTGGTTCCGTTCACGGTTTTGCTTGAGATGAAAGAACGCGCGAATCGCCCCAAGGATCAGGTCGACTTGATATACTTGCGCAAACTCCAGCAGGATGCAGCAGATTCATGAAAAAGCCATCCCCAGCCAACTCTTCGGTGGATGTTTGGCATCGGTCGGAGGAAGAGCACCTTCGCACGGCTCGTCGTATGACATTTAGAGAACGCCTGATCTGGCTTGATGAGGCGGCGCGAGTGGCGGTTCGCCTTTCATCCGCACGAGAGGAGCCGCGCGCGACTCAACAGTCAAAACGTCGAAGCGCATCATGACGCCACCCATCATTCTTGGCGCAGGGCTCACCGGTCTGGGCTGCGCGCGGCATTTACCGGGCGCGGTGATCTACGAAGCCTCGAACCACGTCGGCGGCCACGCATATTCGCATGAGCAGGGCGGGGTTTGGTTCGACGAAGGTGCGCACATCTGCCACGCAAAAGACGAGGCGTGGCTCAAACTGCTGTACGAACAAGCGGGCGCGGTGCGGCGCATCGAGCAAAGCCGCGTGGCCAGCTACTGGCACGGTCATTGGCTGACCTATCCGGTTCAAAACCACCTTCGCGATTTGCCGCCGGAGCTCCGCATTCGCGCGCTGGATGACCTGGTGACAGCGCAAGTGGCGCATCAGGGCAAGACCCCGTCAAACTACGAGGAATGGTGCCGCTATCAATACGGCAATTATCTGACGGATCATTTTTATCGCGAATACACCGATAAATATTGGCGCGTGCCGATGGCGGAAATGGGCACCGACTGGCTCGCCGGGCGGTTGCTTCCGTCGCAGCTCTCGCGGATCGTGCACGGCGCGATTGCGCCGTTGGACGAAAAGCAGTCGGTCTTCTCGCTGTTTCACTACCCGGAGCGCGGCGGCTTTTTCTCGTTTTTCAAGGGACTATATTCCGGTCTCGATGTGCGCCTCGGCCGCTGCGCGGTTCGGTTGGACACGCGGGCGCGCGAGGTGAGCTTCGAGGACGGGTCCACCGTGTCTTATCGGACGCTGGTCTCGACGATTCCTTTGAACACCCTTGTTCGCATCACGGTCGACGTTCCTGGCGAGCTGCGCGAGGCGGCTGCGGGATTGAGGTGCACGCAATTATTGTGCGTGAATCTCCGCATCGGGAAACCGAACCTGTCGGCCTACGACTGGTTCTACATCTATGATGCGGATATTGACGTGTCGCGCGTGAAGGTCACCAGCAATGTGGCGCCGAACAGCGTGCCGCCCGGCGAGACAGCATTGCAGACGGAACTGTTCGTCCGCGACGACGAGGCGTTCGATATCGAGCGGCAAAAACGAAAGGCCGCCGTCGATCTTGGGCGGATAATGGGATTCGATCCCGATCGCGACGTGCGCGCGCTGCATCACGTCCACATCGCGCATGCCTATCCGATTCCGACTCGGGATCGCGAAGCGCGCGCGCAACGAATCATCGATTGGTACGAGGCGCGCAGCATTTTCCCGGCCGGCCTGTTCGGTCGCTGGAAATATGTGTGGTCCGATCAGGCGTATGCGGGCGGCAAAGCGCTCGCTGCGCGCATAGCAGCGACATGACATTCGAGCCGGCGCCTGAAGTGACCATTCTGGTCCCGGACCTGCGGGCGCCGACCGTCGGCGCGGCGGTGCGGATGCGCGAGTTGCTCGCGCCGCATGCCGTGGAGATCGTGGGGCCCGATTTCGGCGGAGGCGTCTGCGCGCTTTATCGCAACGCCGGGCCTTTTGTGCGCGTGCCCACGCGGCGGCTGTATCGCTGGCCGGAGTTCGCGTGGGAATCGCGAAAACTCGACCGCGCGGTGTGCGGGCGAGGGGTGATGGCTGTGAAGGCCTATCTCAACACGGTGCCGGTTGCGCTGCGGCTTCAAGCACAAGGCCGCGCGCGCGCGGCGGTATTTCTCGACGAATGGGACGGGGCCACGTTGGAGGGATTATCTACGCTCCGCCGCGTGACGCGATTCCTGCGCCATGCTGCGCATCCGCTGGATCATGTCTATCATCCGTTTGCGGAGCGGCGGATTCGAGAAGCGTCTCTTGTGCTTTCGACGACAAGCGATTTACAGCGCCGGTTCGGCGGCCATGTGATCGCGATGGGGATCGATACCGAGCGCTTTCGTCCGCGTCCTTCGGAGGAGACCGCGTCGCTTCGTGAAGAACTCGGATTAGCAGGAAAGAAAGTGATCGGCTTCGGCGGCGTCGTGCGCCCGCATAAAGGGGTCGAGCTGATCCTGGAGGCCCTCGCGCGACTTCAACGACCGGACGCAGTTTTACTGGTGATCGGCCCCATCACAGAGCATCTCAAGGCGTTGATGGACGATCCCCGGCAGGCCGGGCGTATTCGCGTGGCGGGCGCACCGCTGAACGATCCGGAGGGCATCAATGCGGCGATCAGCGCGCGGATGCCGGACTATCTGGATGTTGCCGATTGCGTTGCCTTGCCGTTGGCCGACACGGCCCTTGCGCGTTCCCAGATGCCGATCAAAGTGTTTGAGGCGATGGCGATGGCCAAACCGATTATCGCGAGCGCGGTCGGCGATTTGCCGCGTGTCTTGGGCGACGCCGCATGGATCGTGCCGTCGGGGGATGCGGACGCGCTTGCCGCTGCGCTGGCGAGGGTATTCGACAATCCCGACTCCGCGCGCGAGCGGGGACAGCGCGCCCGTTTGCGCTGCGTGGAACGCTACAGCAAGACCGTTTGCGGAGCGGAGATCAGGCGCTTGATGGGTTTGGCGTGATGCTGCCTTTTTGATTTACGCGCATCCGCGCATGTGGCCTACTGCGCACCAGTTTTGCGGATCGCGCCCATGTTTGGAGGCAAGGCATGATCAAAGGGAAAAAGATATTCATCACCGGCGGAGCTGGATTTATCGGTTCGACGTTGATCGGCCGACTGATTGAGCACAACAAAATCACCGCGTACGACAACTTGTCGCGCAACGCGCTGGAGCGGCAGCCCTACAAGAACCACCCGAATCTTAATCTCGTGGTCGGAGATGTTCTCGATTATCCCGCCCTCGAAAAAGCGATGCAGGGCGCGGATATTGTGGTGCACTGCGCGGCCATCGCCGGCATCGACACGGTTGTCAAAAATCCAGTGATGACGATGCGAGTCAACATGGTCGGATCCGCGAACGTACTCGAGGCGGCTGCGAAACTGGATCACGTGGATCGCGTTGTCTGTTTTTCGACCAGCGAGGTTTTCGGCACCAACGCGTTTCGCTCGTCCGAAATGGACAAGACCTCGATCGGCAAAGTGGGCGAGGGGCGGTGGACCTATGCGGTCAGCAAACTTGCCGAAGAGCATCTCGCGATCGCGTACTATCAGCACCAGTGGTTGCCGGTCACGGTGGTCCGCCCGTTCAACGTGTACGGACCCAATCAGGTCGGCGACAGCGCGATGAGGACGTTTGTGATGCGCGCGTTGAAGAATGAAACGCTGACGATCAACGGGGATGGCACGCAAATCCGCGCGTGGTGCTATGTGGACGACATGGTCCGCGGCACGCTGTTGGCGATGGAGCATCCGAAGGCGATCGGCGAGTCCTTCAACATTGGCAACCAGCGCGCGGTCACGACGATCTATGGCCTCGCCAACACGGTGATCCGCGTGCTCAACTCCAAATCCAAGATCGAGTTCGTGCACAAGGAATATGCCGACGTCGAGCTCCGCATTCCCAACGTCAGCAAGGCGCGCGAACTGATCGGATTTGAAGCGGAGGTCGATCTGGACGAGGGCATCGCGCGAACGGCCGAGGGTTTCCGCGCATCCATCTGATGTCAGCCGCAACCGAAACGCCCGTTTATCCGCGCGGGTTGACCGTCGCGGTGATGAACTACAATGAGGCGAAAAGTCTCCGCGCTGTGGTGGAGGAAATTCGCGGCGTCTGCCTTCAATTGGATCGACCGTTCGAGTTGGTTATCATCAACGATGGCAGCACCGACGGCAGCGGGGAGATCGCCGACGCCCTTGCGCGCGAGTATCCGGACGTCCGGGTGATTCATCACCCGACGAACCTGGGGCTGGGCGCAGTGTATCGAAACGGTTTTCTCTGCGGCCGCTACGAGCTGTCGACGCTGTTCCCGGCGGATGGCCAATTTGACGCATCGATCATACCGCAATTCATCCGCCGCTTCGACGAGGCGGACATGGTGCTCGGCTATATCCCGGAATACGGGAAAAATCGGAAATGGCTGGCGCGCTTTTTTTCGTGGGGCGAGCGCCTGCTGGTGCGGGTGATGTTCGGCAAATTCCCGGAATTTCAGGGCATTATGATGTTTCGTCGCGCCCTGGTGGACAAGGTCAAGCTGACCTCGCGCGGGCGGGGATGGATCATCCAGATGGAATTGATCCTGCGCTTCATTCGGATGGGCGCCCGGATCGTCAATGAGCCGACCGGTTTGCGGGCGCGGATGAGCGGCGAGTCGAAGGTGAATAATCTGAAGTCGATCCTCTCGAATCTGCGCCAGCTTTTTGTGCTTCGCCTCCAGTTCTGATTCGACGGTGCCATGAGCCGGACACTCTTCCCCGCGCGCGCCTGGATCGGGCTCGGTATCAGCGTCGTATTTCTCGCGCTGGCGCTTCGCCGCGTCGAATGGGCGGAGGTGTGGACGAGCTGGAGCGCGGCGCAGGCATACCTGCTGCTCGCTGGTGTTTTTTTGCTCGTTGCGGCTTGGTGGGTGGCCGCGGTGCGGTGGAAGGCGATCCTTTCGCCGGCGCCCTCGCTGACCGTGCGCGATACCTTTTCCTTCATCACCATCGGCTACCTCGCAAACACTATCCTGCCGCTTCGCCTCGGTGATTTGGCCCGCGCGACGTTGATCGGGCGTCAGCGCAACCTCGGCATCAGCCGCGCACTGGGATCGATGGCGCTGGAGCGCGTGATGGATATCGGCGCGCTGCTCGCGATCGTCTTGGCGCTCACCGCGTTGATGGAAATTCCGCTCAACGTGCGCGCGGGGATTGCGACGATGGCGGTAGGGGCGGGCGCGCTGCTGGCCATGTTGCTCGCGCTGGCCTACAATCGGGCGCGATTGGCCTGGGTGGAGCGCATGCTCGCTCGACTGCTTCCCGCATCGATCGCGCACCGCGCGGTCACGCTCGCGGATCGGTTTTGCCACGGGCTGACGGTGCTGCATCGGCCGGCCCGGCTGCTCGCCGTGTTTTTCTTGTCGCTCGGTGTGTGGACCGTCACGGCGCTGGCGACATGGACGTGGATTCGCGCATTCAATCTGGCGGTGCCGTGGCATGCCGCCCTGTTCGTGCTCGTCGTGATCAACCTCGGTTCGGCGATCCCGTCGTCGCCCGGGTATGTCGGCGTCTATCATTTTCTCGCCGTGCTGGCGCTGTCGGTATGGAAGGTGGACCACGGACCCGCGCTGGCGTATGCCATCGGCACGCACGCGCTAAACATGCTCGCGAATGTGGGGCTGGGGGCGCTCGCGCTCTCGCGCGAAGGGGTGAGCTTGCGGGCGCTGCGCGAGGATGAAGCCCTCAACGTGGCGAAAGCAGTGGAGGAGGAGGGCCCATGACGGGCGGTCGCCTTTTCGTCGCGTGGTCGGTTTTTGTTCTCGTCGTGATGCTGTGCGCGCGATTTTTGCCGCATCCCTCCGCGGTGTTGGTGGCCGATGACTGGCCCAATCTCGCCCGAGCGGAGGCCTATCCGGACGCGCGAACGGCCGCCCGCGTGGGACTGACCGACCCGAATCGCCCGCTCAGCATGGCGGCGCTCGATGCGGTTTTTCACACGTTTGGCGCGGACGCCCGCCCGTTCACGCGCATCTCCATTGCGGCGAATGCACTGCTCGTTCTGCTGGTCATGGGACTTGCGCGCGCGGCGACTGGATCCGTCCGCGCGTCGGTAGTGGCGGGTCTTTTTTTTGCCGTCTGCCCGAATCTGGTCGAAACGACCCACTGGTCCACCCAGATCGTCAACGAGTTGGCCTGCGCGCTGGTCGGCTATCTGGCGAGCGCATGGTGTTTCGCGCGGTTCGCGGAGTCTCCGCGCGCCGGATGGCTGATCGGATCCGTTGTTGCGTACGCTGTCGCGCTGTTTTCGTATGAAGCAGGCTTGTTCCTGCCGGCTGCTTATCTGCTGCTACTCCCACCGCCGCGGGTTTCGATGCGTGCAGTCCTGCGACTCGCGCCGTTCGGCGCGGTCGCCGCGCTCTACGCCGCGTGGCGCGTCACCAACGCATTCGGGATGAACACGTCCTGGTTCTACCCCGCGCACATGCAGGCGGGTGTGTCCGCTTATGCGCTGGTGTGGAATGCGTGGCAAATCGCGCACTGGTGGGCGGGCGAGCATCTGATCGAGGCCCTGCTCGCCGGTTGGTCAGGGTTCATGCAGCTCTCGCCGTGGACGCGCCGCATTCTCCTCCTCTTCAACGCGCTGCTGACGGTGGCCGCCGCAGTGGCTGTCGCGCGGATGCGCGAGCCGGAGTCGCGCGAAACCCCGCGCCGGCTTGGGTTGGGTTTCGCGAGTGTGTGGTTCGCTGCCGCCTGCGCGCCGCTGCTGATTTCATACACCGCGCCACGGCTCAACGTGCTACCGGCGGCGGGCATCGCGATCGCGCTTGGCGCGCTGGCCGCTCGAGCGCGCACGGGGGCGTGGATCGCGTTGGCGGCCGTCCCGTTTTTCATCAGCCTCGGCGCGCTGCAGGGCACGACGGAGCAGTACCGGCAGGCCGGCGAATTCAATCGCCGCGTGTATGCGCACCTCGAGCAAACACGCGGGGCGTGGCGGGACAAAATTGCCATCGTCTTCGATACCTCAGGCATCCGCGAGCGGCAGGCGCGGCGACTGATCGGTCCGGCGGGCGACCACGAGCGGACGTGGGCGCAGTATGGGAATGCCCTGCTGTTCCGCGGATTTGTCCCGCGCGGGATGCTCGAACGGATCGCGGGCGAGCGCCCGGTTCGCATCGATGTCGTGCACGATGTGGAAAACGGTGCGCGTCAGAGCAACGGATTTTGGACCTGGCATGCGCGATTTGATCCGTCGCGCAGTTTTGTCGCTCCGGAAACGGCCATCTATTACGTGGACCTTCATTCGCTTGTTCAATGAGCGAGTTGGCACAGGCGAAGCCGCTCCGCATCGTGTTTGTCAACCGGATGGCCGCCATGGAGCGGGGCGGGGGGGAGACATTCGATCTCGAAATTGCGCGAAATCTTGCCGAGCTGGGTTGTGATATCACCTTTCTTGCCGGCAGGCCGGTGGTCGGACGCATCCGTCTTCCGCTGCGCGGCTTGCGGCATAGGCTGATACGCTCGCCGTACTTCGGCTGGTTTCCGTGGGACAAGGTGAAGGGCGGATGGCGATTGCGCGTGGCTGATTTCACCGCTTTCGAGTGGCGTGCCGCGCAGTGGATTTTACGACACCGCGCCGATTTCGACATCGTCCAGCTCTGCGAATTGCCGAATGTTGTGGTGTTCTGTAAAAAGGGTCCCGCTGCGAAGTCGCTGCCTCGCTTTGTCGTGCGGCTGACGGCGCCAAACTATCACGACCCGCGCGGCGGCATTCCGTTGGCGGACGGGTTGATCGCGAGCGGCACAAGCGTGGCCAAGTTGCATGCGCGCGGGCAGACGCGCGTGGTCGATGTGCCGAATGCGGTGGACACGGAGCGATTCCGACCGCATTCAAGCGCGTTTCGCAAGCGTGCGGGCATTCCTCTGGAGGCGCTCCTCCTTCTCTACGTTGCGCGCTTTCAGGATTTCAAGAATCACGCGATGTTGGTTCGCGCTTTCGATCAAGCGGCTCGCGCCCGTCGCGATTTGCATCTCGCGCTCGCCGGTTCGGGTCCACTGTTGCCGCGCATAAAGGAACAGGCGTGCGGCACACAGACCGGCGACCGGATTCATTTTCTCGGCGAAGTGCCGTTTGAGACCTTGCCCGACGTGTACGCGGCGGCCGACATCAAGGTCATCTCAAGCGATTACGAGTCCTTTTGTTTTGCCGCGATTGAGGCGATGGCCTCCGGGTTGCCCATCATCACGACAGACTGCGGCTGGACGCCCGGCCTCATCGGCGACACCCTGCCTCCAATCGAGCAGCAATGGGTGAGCGGGGATCGCGATCCGCCATCCGGTCGCTTCTCCGATGAGCGAGACAGCGCGCGCATACGCAGCGTTCCCGGAGGACTGGTGACAGGAAGGAACGATCATGAGTCGTTCGCGGCGGCGATTCTGGCGCTCGCATCGGAGCCCGGGCAGCGCGCGGCGATCGGCGCGTGGAACAGACAGAAAGCCGTGCGCGAGCACGGATGGCGCTCGAGCGCGGAGCGGTTGCTCTGCTACTATCGCCAACTAGTTACGCAATGAATGTAGCCTATTTCTGCGAGCCGCAGATTGGCGGCACGTTCACCTTTTTCAAGCGGTTGGCGCCGGCGTTGGCCGCGCGCGGGGTGCGTTTTCGATGCGTGTCGCCGATCGATGCAGGTCGCTTCAAAGGAACGCGGTTCGAGGGCGTGGATGGCGTTGATTTTCTGCACCTCCCCGAGGATCTTCCTGCCGCGACCGCGCGCGTGATCGAGCATCTGCAACGCGAGCGGTTTGACCTGGTCATGGTCTTGCCCGCGGCGGATCTGTTGTCGTCCAACCTCCCGCCGTATTTGCCGCGGGCCATTCGCGGGGTGATTCGCGTGCCGATGATGACCCGCGGCGCGTACGCGCCCACGGCCGCAATCGCGGCGCATATCAATCGCGTGTATGCGGTCAGCGATCGCATCCGTGACGATCTCGTTTCGCGCTATCGGATCGACGCCAATCGCATCCACGTGATTTATCACGGCGTGGATCCGACCTTATATGACGGCGGGCCCCGCGCAGGCCGTTCCGCCGGCCCCTTGCAGCTCCTCTATGTCGGACGCTTGTGGGATCTGGACAAGGGCATCTTTCTGCTGCCGCCGATGATGCGGCAGTTGATGGCCGATCGAATCGACGCGCATCTGACGGTCGTGGGCGACGGCCCCGATGCGGAGGAGCTGCGCCGGCGCACCGAACGCGCCGGTGTGTCGAACCGCGTCACGCTGACCGGCGCGCTGCCGCTGGATAAAACAGTCGACTTGTTTCGGGAGGCGGATGTGTTTGTTTTCCCGTCTCGATTCGAAGGCTGCGGATTTGCCGTGCTGGAAGCGATGGCCGCCGGATGCGCGCCGGTCGTTGCGGATATTCGCGGCTCGCTGCGTGTTATCGTGGACGAGGGCCGTTGCGGATTGACGGCGAAACCCGGCGAAGCCGCATCGTTTGCGCGCGCTGTGGCCGTGCTGGCGATGGATCGCGAGCGGCTGTTGCGCACGCAGCATGCCGCGCGCGCGCGTGTGCTGGAGCGCTTCACGCTCGATCAGATGGCGGACACCTACGCGGCGGATTTTCGGCGGGTGCTGGAAGAGCCGGACACGCGCCCGCCCGCGCGCGCGCTGGACATGTACGAAATACCGAGCGCGATGCGGCCGACCTGGCGCACGCGGATACCCCGACCGATAAAAAATTGGTTGCGCGCGCGTCTTGAATCCATAGGCATCTCGTCCTGACATGCGCCCTGCGCTTTCCAGCGTGTTGTCCCGTCTGCTGATCGACCGCTCCGGCGGGCATCGGCGGCTGGTGCTGGATGCCTTCGCGTCGGCCATGCGATTCGAACGGTTCGACGATGAAGAGCGCCGCGCCAGACAGGACCGCAGTCTTGCCGATCTGCTGAACCATGCCGCGCGGTGCGTGCCGTTCTACAAAGATCGTCTGTCCGCAGCGCGTATCTCTCCCGTCGAAGCGCGTGCGGCGCTGCGCGCGCTGCCCGTCATTTCCCGCGCGGACGTGCAGACCAATCCGGAATCGTTCTTTGCCCAAGGCGTAGAAGGGCATCGCCTCGACGCGACCGGCGGCTCCACAGGCACGCCGCTGCGCTTCCGCGTGGATGCCGCGACGCAGCGCGCGCGCGAGGCGTCGCTTTACTGGGCCGACAGTCTCGCCGGATGGCGCTACGGCGAGCGGATCGCCATGCTGTGGGGGTCCGACAAAGACGTGAAGACTTCGTCGCAGATCGCGCGCGCTAATCTGCGCTGGTGGCTCGACAATCGCCGCTGGTACAACGCCTTCAACATGGGACCGGCCGAGATGGACCGTTTTCATTGCGAGATGACGCGTTTTGCCCCGCACATCGTGGTCGCGTATGCCGGATCCATGGAGGTCTTCGCGCGCTATTTGGAGGACAGAGGCATCAAGCCCGCGTATCCCCTTCGCTCCATCATTAGTTCGGCGGAAATGCTGACGCCCTCCGCGCGCGAGACGATTGAGCGCGTGTTCGGGCGTCCGGTCTTCAACCGCTACGGCAACCGCGAGTTCGGCGCAGTCGCCGCGGAGTGTCACGAGCATAACGGTCTTCATCTCAACGAGCGCGACATGATTGTCGAAATCGACAGCCCCGATCCGGTGAATGAGCCGGGCCGCCTGATCGTCACGTATCTCCACAACCGCGCGATGCCGTTCATTCGCTACGACACCGGCGATCTTGCTCGTTTCGCGCCCGCCACGGCCTGTCCCTGCGGGCGGCTGACCCCTCGGTTGGCGGCGCTGGTCGGCCGCGCATCCGACACGATCCGCACCGCGACCGGAAAGCTTATCCACGGGGAATTCTTCACCCATTTGCTCTACTCGGCGCGGCATGTTCGCGAGTTCCAATTCGTGCAGGAAACGTTGAACACTTATCGTCTATTGCTCGTGGCGAGCGAGCGCGAACCGCCCGAACGCGAGGCCAAATGGCGCGCGGATATTCTCGAAGAAGTGGGCGCGGATGCCTGCCTGGAAATCGAATACGTGGATAGGATTCCCGTGCTTCCGTCCGGCAAGCGGAAGTTCACCCTCTCGAAGGTGACCTGAAAATGTGCGGGATCGTCGGATTTGTCGGCGAGATCAAGGGGTGGAACCCGCGCCGTCTGGAACAGATGCGGGACGCCCTTGCGCACCGCGGCCCGGATGGAGCGGGCACGCGCATTTTCGATTCGAGCGGCGAGGCCGGGCCGGGAGAAGGCCCTGCGCGCGCGGGCCTGGCCCACCGCCGCTTGAGCATCATCGATTTGACGGACGCCGGCGCGCAGCCGATGTCGAACGAGGACGGCAAGCGGTGGATCACGTATAACGGCGAGTTTTACAACTTTGCCGAGTATCGCCCCGAACTCGAAGCGCGCGGCCACGTCTTTCGCTCACACTGCGACACGGAGACGATCCTGCATCTCTATGAGGAATACGGCATCGACGAAACGCTTCGTCGGATGAACGGCATGTTTGCGTTTGCGCTGTGGGATGAGGCGACCGCCACACTGCATCTCGCGCGCGACCGAGTCGGAAAGAAGCCGCTGTATTACGCAGAAATCGACGGCGGCCTGCTGTTCGCCTCGGAGCTGAAGGCTCTCTATGCCTCGGGTCTGATCGATCCCGACCAACTCGACGAACAGGCCCTGATGGAGGCACTGCGGTATGGCACGCCATTCGGCGCGCGCACCTTTTCCCGTCAAATTCGAATGCTGCCGCCGGGTCATCGCGCCGTTTGGCGAAACGGCGAATTGAAGGTTCACGCGTATTATCGCAATCCGTTCGAGACAGCGGAACCGCAGCCCGGCCGCTCTATCGACGAATGGGCGGATGAACTGGAAGCCTTGCTCACCGACGCGATCCGGCTCCGCTTCGTGGCCGACGTGCCGGTCGGGCTGTTCTTGTCCGGCGGCATCGACTCCTCGCTCGTGGCGGCGCTCACCGCGCGCCGGCTCCAGCGCGAGGTGCGGGCGTATTGCGTGTCATTTGAGGAACAGGCATTCGACGAATCGATGCATGCGCGCGCGATTGCGGATCATCTCGGATTGCCGATCACCGTACTATCCGCCGGCGCGGCGGATGACGCGCTCTATGAGCGTATCGCTCGACACACCGACCAACCCCTTGGCGACGCCTCGCTGATTCCCACGTTCCTCGTGGCCCGAAGCGCTCGCGAACAGGGCGTTAAGGTTGTGCTGACGGGCGACGGCGGGGATGAAGTCTTCGCCGGTTATGAGCTGTATCGGAGCGTGCTGAAATTGTGGGGCAGTCGAGAGGATCGGGCGCGCATCGGCCAGCGCCGCACATGGCGCGAGCGCGCGTGGGAATGGCGCACGCGTTTGCGCGGACCGGCGCGGGGGTATCTGGCGCTGCAGCAACAGTTCAGCGCGAAGCATCTGCCGCGGTTGTATCAATCGCGATCCGACGCCGCGCGGTGGAGGCGGGCGGCGGAAAACGATCGATGCGCGATCCTGAACGCCTTGAAGAGCCGGCCGGTGATCGACCGCATTCAGTACTCCGACATGCGCACCATGATGGTGGACGATGTGCTGCGCAAGGTGGACCTGATGAGCATGGCGAATGCGCTGGAATGCCGCTCTCCACTGCTGGATTACCGCGTGATCGAGCTGGCCGCGCGGTTGACGCTGGAACAGAAGATCGACCGAGCGGGCCGCGCGAAGTGCCTGCTGCGACACCTGCTGGCGCGCCATGTGCCGCCGCATTTGTTCGAGCGGCCCAAAATGGGCTTTTGCATGCCGTGGGGCGAGCGCTGCGCGGGGGCCTATGCGGAGTCGCTCATTCGCCGCTGGCGCGCCGCGCCGTTCCCGCATCTGCGCGCGGATGCCGGCCAGTGGATTTTTCGAGAGACCGGCGGCGGCGCGCTGTTCCGGAAGTGGAATGCATTTGCGCATCTGGTCTATTTTGAGAACTATCGCGCCTGGTGTTCACCCGCGGGGGCAGGAAAGGAAGTATCATGAAGTCTCTTGTGCAGGGCATGTTGCGATGCCTGTATCGATGTTGCGTTCCCGTCGTCCTGAATCGCGGCGAAATCCCGAACATCCTCAACGCGCGCGGCTTGACCGGCGACGGCGCGGAAATCGGCGTCAAGCATGGCCAGTTTTCCGAATATCTGCTCGATCACTGGAACGGGCGGCTGCTCTATTCCGTGGATCCGTGGCGCGAATTCGGACGAGATGAATACCACGACGACGACAATGTCGCGCAGCGCGAGCAGGATCGAAATTTCGAGATTACGCGGAACCGGCTGGCCCGCTTCGGCGAGCGATCCCGCATTCTGCGGATGACTTCGGAGGAAGCGGCGCGCGAGATCGCGGACGCATCGCTCGATTTTGTCTATCTCGACGCCCGCCATGACTACAAAAGCGTAAAAGAGGACATTGCGCTGTGGTATCCGAAGGTCAAGCCAGGCGGCGTTCTCGCCGGGCACGATTATCTCGAGGGCAGCATTAAGGGCACAGTGTTCGGCGTAAAGCCTGCCGTGGATGAATTTGTCCGGGCCGCCGGATTGCGCCTGTATGTGACGCGACGCGAACCGATCTACAAGTCGTGGATGGTGTTCAAGCCCCGAGGATGAGCAGTCAGCCGCCCATACGGCTGATCTATCAGCCGAACGCGTCTTCAGCCTTGGGCGTGTATATCCGGCAATGGTATGCCGACCACGGCTACAGGGTGGACACCATTGACTGCCGCGCCTCGCGCCTCGCGCGACTATGGCCCGCGGTCCGCGCGTTTCATCCCAACCGGGATGTATGGCATCGGCGGCGCTGGGAGGAAGGATTGTATTCGCCGCGCGCCTGGGCGCGCAACACGCGCGCGAATGGCCGTTTGCTCGATCGGCTTGGAGGCGAGGGCAAAATCCTCCAGATCGCCAAAGAATATTTCCCCCATCCTCGTTACCGCGACATGGAGTTTTATGTCTTTACCAACTACAGCACGCGGCTTGCGTGTCGAGACGGCTTCACGCCGTGGCGTCCAAAGCCCTCGGACGTGCCGGCTGTTCTCGAATTGGAAGATGATCTATTCCGGAGCGCGACCCATATATTTACCGCAGGCGAGTTTTTGCGGCGCAGCCTGATTGAGGAGTCCGGTGTTGCCCCTGATCGAGTGACAACGGTGCGCAATGGAGTTAACCCCCGCTATCTCGCGAATCCGCCGCCGGCCATTCCCGAGCGCTTTGTGAACCGCGTCCTGTTTGTCGGCTGGGATTTTGGTTTGAAAGGCGGGCGAGATTTGCTGGCGGCATGGCCTGCGATACGCGCCGCGCGGCCCGGAATCGAGCTGCGCATCGTCGGTCCCGACGCCGCGCAGCGCGATGCGATGGGCGACGCGGGCCGGCAGCCGGGGCTTGTGTGGGAATCGCGTCCGGTAACGATTGAGGATTATCGGAACGCCGATCTATTTGTGCTCCCCTCGCTGCGCGATTCGTATGGATTCGTTTTTCTTGAGGCGATGAGCCAGGGCCTCCCGTGCTTGGGCGCGGACATCAACGGCATGCCGGAAATGATCGTGCACGGCGAGACCGGCTACATCGTGCCGCGACAAAATCCCACGGCCATTGCCGAGTCCGTGGCGGCGTATTACGCGGATGAATCCCATCGCGCCCGCATGGGCGCCGCGTCACTCGCGCGGGTGCGCGAGCGCTTCACGTGGGATGCTGTGCTCGGCAAGGTGAACGCGGTCATGGGCGTCTAAGCATGCTTCCGCGTTCAGGCGCCAAGCAGTGAGATCGACTGCGCTCAAGCAGGTTGCGCTGACAGTCGCGCAGAAGAGCGGCGCGTTTGCGATTCGCCGCGCGGCAACAGCGTCTACGCTGCGCGTGCTGGCCTACCATGGCGTGGAGAAGCGAACGGGAATCGACAACCTTGACGGGTTTCAGGTCGATCCGTCCGTATTCGAACGGCAGATCGATCATGTTGC
>CALGMT010000068.1 GCA_937958885.1 uncultured bacterium
GACGCGGCTACGGGCCGTGAGGGCCCTTCGCCGCTGCACAGGAGGATAAAAACATCAACGTCGCATCTGTTGACATCGCCTTTCAGAGAGGTCCTTTATTCTTGACGTCATGAATAAAGGACTGACCTCTTTCTTCTGACCCCTTTCTTCCCTTGGATTAGAGTGGGGGCGCGGGGTATGATGATCAGTGTGGGTGATAACACCATGAGCGATATCAACTTCGATTGTCCGAAATGCGGGCAGAACCTCGATGCGCCGCCGGACCTCGCCGGCTTGTTCGTCGAATGCCCCTCGTGCGCAGCCGTCATCAAGGTGCCCGCCGCCACGGGACAGACGGCGGATTTTCATCCCGAATCACATACGCCCGGCGCCCCGACCTTCACCGCCCCCGCCCCGCCGCGGGAGGAGGACAAGGGGGCGACGATGCGTATCGATCTGCCCGACGATTTCCGGCTCCCGCCGCCAACCCCGCGCAAATTCACGATCAAGCGCCCCGGTCATTAATCGCGCCGCGGACGCGGGTGGATCCGGGCCGGACCGCTCACGAGTTGACCATTGGCGAAGAGCGCAGGTTCGCATAGTCTAGTGCGCATATGTCGTCGGGAAGAAGATCGAAAAGATCTCCGTTTCGTGGGAGCCGGAGACGGATTCGGATGCTCACACTGGTGGTCGGCTTGTTGACGCTGGTGTTCGGTGCGCTCTTTCTTTTGTTCTCCCTGCCGGCGCGCCCGCCGCAGAGCAGCGAGTTGGTGAAGTATGGAACCGGAATGGCATGCGCCGGGGCCGCCCTGCTGCTCCTGCGGCTGGCGGCGTTCGTGCTGCCCGAATGGAACGCGCGCCGCCGCTCGCCGAGCCTGCGGATGCGCCGCGAGGAATATGCCCGACACCAGTCACGCACTTCCGCGCCGAACCGCGCGCGCGGGAGCGAGGGCGGTGTGCTGATCCTGATGTTAATCCTCGTGGGCCTCGTCGCCGCGCTGCTTGCGCAGTCCCATGCGCTGGCTCGCGCCCGGGCGGCGCGCGAAACCGCCCTGCGCGAACGCACCATGTTGCGGCAGGCCGCGATCGAGGCGGCGCGCGAGGCGCTGCAGCGTCTCGCGGACGACGAAGACCTCGGCGTGGACTCCGCGTCGGAATCCTGGGCCGCGCCGCTGGATCGCGAAACGCCGCTCGGCATCGCCACCCGCGTGCGCGTGCGCGACGAACAGGCGCGCTTCGACCTCAACAACCTCGGCGTCGCCGCCGGGCCCGGACGCCGTTCGGCGGAGGACATTGTGATGGACATCAAAACGCTGTGCGGCGATTTCTCACCCGCAACGCGCGTCGCGGCCTTGCGCGATTTCATCGATCCGGACAGCGCCGGACCGCGCGAGGCAGACTTCTACCAGAAGCTCAACCCGCCACATCGGTGCGCCGATCGGGTCCTATCTGGATGGCGCGAGGCAATGGTTGTGGATGGATGGGACGAATCGATCCTCGCGCGGCGCCCGCGCGAGCGCATCGCCGGCAGCTTCGACGCGCAGTTCGTCGATCAAGTGGCGCTGATCCCGCTGCCGCGCACCCGCCCAATCCCCATCAACATCAACACGGCGTCGCGCGAAACCTTGCGCGCGGTGATGGGGATCGAGCAGGACCGCCTCGTGGATATGGTGCTCACGTTGCGCGAGATCCGCCCGATTCGGCAACTCGATGTTTTCATCGTCACCGCAAGCCCCGAAACGTTCGATCGCCTGCGGCCGTTTATCGACGTGCGCAGCCGCCACTTTCGCGTTCACGCGCGAGCGGAATGGAATGGGCGCCGCTACGATATCGAAGCGCTCGCCGTCCGCTCGGACGATGGCCGTGTCCGAATTGCGCAGTGGGTGGAGGACGATTTGACCTGATGGGCCGCATGGGACATATCGCCGTCGGAATCGATTTTGCCGGGGACCGCCTGCTCGCCGTGGAGGCGCGCGGCGCCGGCCGTTTGCGCGCGGTCGAGGGCGCGATTGCCGTCGGCGTTCCCGTTGCAACGGCGCTGCCCGCGTACGCCGGATTCGTGCGCCGCCTGACGGCGCCGCTGTCATCGCTCGACAAGGCGCGCCGCGTATTGCCCTCGATGCTGGATATCGAGCTGCCCTTTCCGCTTGAATCATGCAGTTATGTCTTTCTCGATGTGCGCCGCGCCGCCGACCGCGGCGTGGAGGCGCTGGCAGTCGCCGCTCGCACGGAAGATCTCTCGGCGTGGATCGCGCGCTGTGCGGCGGCTGGCGTTGATCCGGTCTCGGTCGAACACGAGGCGGTCGCGCTCTGGCGCGCGTGGATCGCGCAACAGCCCGTCGCGCGCGAGCAAACGCGATTGATCGCGTACCTTGGGCCTGACCGCACGTCGCTGGCCTTCGGAGGCGCGGACGGCCTCGTCGCAGCAACGGGCATCCGACAGGGCGGCGCATCGCTCGCGGAGCCCGAGGCGCCCGCCTTGCAACGCCTCGCGCTGTGGTGGCGCGCCGTTCGAAATGCTGACGATACGCGCGCGGCGCACATCGCGTGGTGCGGGCCTGCCTCCGATCATATCGAGACGCGCCGCGCGCTCCTCAACGCGCTCTTTCCCCGGTCGACACCGCGCGAGATCGTGGCGCCGGATACCGCGCGCTTTCTGGCCGGCGCGCTTGCGCGTTCTCTTGCCGGGCGATCGGACGACACCGGCAATTTGCGGCAAGGCCCGTTGGCGCACCCGCAGGTCGCGCGTCGCGCGTCGCGCGAGCGCGTTTCCGCATGCGCCGCCGCCGCGCTCGCCGCATTGCTGCTGGGCGGCGTTGCGATGACCGGACTGTATCTGCTCGACCGCGCGCGCGAGTCGTGGCAGGCGCGCCTCATCGAGGAAGCGCGCCGCGTGAGCGGCATTGACCGGATGCCGCGCGGGCAGGAATTGTTCACCGCGCAACGCGCGCTGCAAAACCAGGCCGCGGGCTGGGCCGCGTTCGCGCGGCACCGCGAACCCGGCGCAGATGCGCTACTCGCGCGCGCGGTGCAGGCGTCCGCAGGGCTGGGCATCCAACTCCAATCCGCCGTCGTGCGCCCGCGCTCCATCCTGCTCCAAGGGACGGCGCCGGACTGGGACGGTGGAGAGCGGCTTGCCGCCGCATTATCCGCACTCGGGCTTCGCACGGAACTCGATCGCCGGGACGCGGGCGCGGATGAACGGGTCCACTTCACATTGCGGGGCGAGCCATGATCGGATCGCCGGACACGCGCGCGGCGGCTCTGCTCATTTGCCTCATCGCGGCCATGCTCTCGGCGGCGGTCTATGGGTTGGGCGCAGCGCGGGAGCGCGTTCGCCAGATCGAGCGCCGATACGCCGATTGGAAGGCTCTTCGCGAGCAGGGCGCGCAACTCGAAGCGGATCGCGCGCTGTTGGCCGAGGCCACGCGCGCGGGCGGCGCGCCGCCCGCGGCGGAATGGCTGCGCGCGCGATATCCGGATTGGACGGTGGAATTAAAGGAACTGGAGCGCGAATCCATCGACGGCGAGTGGTTCTTGCGTCGCCTGCAGGTGACCATCCCCCGCGCGCCGCTCGCGGACCTCGGCGAAGCGATCGACGCGCTCGGCCGTCTGTCTGCGCCGTGGCGCACGGTGGAATTGAATCTCTCGGCGCTCGATGCGACGCCCGGCGTCGCGCGGGCTGTGATGGTGTTGGAGGGGCTGGCGCGCGCGCCGGCAGGGACGCCATGAGCATGGCGGCGGTTTTCACCCGGCATCGCGAACTTCTATTAAACCTCGCCGTCCGCGAGTTGAAACTGCGCTACCGCGGCTCTGCGCTCGGATTCCTCTGGAGCGTATTGATCCCCCTCTTCATGGCGCTGATTTATGTGGTGTTTCTGCGGCTGCTCGGCGGGCGCGGCGTGCCGCTGGCCGACGTCATCATCGGCGTATTCGCGTGGCAGTTCACGGTCCAGTGCGTCAACGCGGGATTGACGAGCATCACCGGCAGCGCGAACCTCGTGAAGAAGGTCGCGTTCCCGCGCCTGATCCTTCCGCTCTCGACGACCCTCGCCAACACGGTGACGTATGCGATGAGTCTGCTCGTGCAGTTCCCGCTCGTCGCCGTGCTGTTCCATTACAGCGGGCAGTCGTTCAGCCCGTGGATCGCGCTGCTGCCGCTCGTGCTGGCGGCGCACCTCGTGTTCAACCTCGCGCTGGCGCTGCTGCTCGCCGGTTTGAACGTGGTTGTCCGCGACGCGCAGCACCTTGTCGGCGTGTTGCTCAGCGCGTGGTTTTTTGTGAGCCCGGTGATGTACAACCTCGATTTCGTCGCGCGCCATGCGGAACAGTATCCGTGGGCGCCGCACGTCTTCTTGCTCAACCCGCTTGCTGTCATTATCACCGGCTACCGCGCGTGCATCACGGACGGCGTCGTGTTCCCGTGGGGCTCCTCCGTGGCGGTCTCGCTGCTCGGCATCGCGTTGCTCTTCGCCTTCGCCTATCGCACCTTCCAGCGCCTTCAAAAGGATTTCGCGGACCTCCTATGAGCCCCGCGCGCCAACGACGCCATGACACCCGCCATACAGGTTGAAAATCTCGGCAAATGCTACCGCCTGCGCGGCATTGCGAAGGCCTCGATCCGCGACGTGCTGACGCGCGGCTGGCGGCGCGATCCGGCGGAACTGTTCTGGGCGCTGCGCGGCGTCTCGTTCGAGGTGCCGCGGGGCTCGAGCGTCGGCGTCGTCGGCCCTAACGGCTCCGGCAAGAGCTCGCTGCTCGGGCTGATCGCGGGGACGATCACGCCAACGGAGGGAACCGTGCGCGCACATGGTTCCATCTCCTCGCTGCTCGAACTGGGCGCGGGGTTTCACCCTGATTTATCCGGCCGCGAGAACGTGTTCCTGAACGCCGCCGTGCTCGGCATCCCGCGCGAAGACGTGGCCCGGCGCATGGACCACATCATCGAATTTTCGGGCCTGCGCGACTTCATCGACATGCCGGTGAAGAATTATTCGAGCGGCATGTATGTCCGGCTCGGCTTCGCCGTCGCCGTTGAAATGAATCCCGACATCCTGCTCGTGGACGAGGTGCTCGCGGTCGGCGACCTCGCGTTTCAAATGAAGTGCTTCGAGCGGATCCGCGATTTTCAAAAGCGCGGCAAGACGATCCTCCTCGTCACGCACGACCTCGTGTCCGTCGAGCAGTTCTGTGACGAGGTCAAGTTGATCCATCAGGGTCGGCTCGTCGCGCAGGGCAATCCGAACGATGTGATCCTGTCCTACCTCAAAACCTACATGGCGCGCATCGGCAATCTGAACGTGGAGGAGCACGGCACGCGCGAAGTTGAATTCATCGACGTTCGGCTGCGCGACGAGCACGGCGCGGAGACCGCCACCTTCACCACCGGTCATTCCATGACGGTCGAGATCGCGTACCGCGCGAAAAAGCGAATCGAACAGGCCGTGTTCGGTTTTTCCGTGAAGACCGGCAACGGGTTTTTCATTTACGGCACGAACACACAAATCATGAACGTGCCGGTCCCGCCGCTGGAAGGCGAGGGCGTGGTCATCCTCACGCTCAAGCCGCTCGCGTTAATGGCCGGCAAGTATTTTCTCTCGCTCGCGGTCCATTCATGGGACCACGCGGTGCAATATCACCGCCGCGAAGACTGGCATCCGTTCGCTGTTCAAAACGAATCGACGGCCCAAGGAGTGTTCCAGCTCCCCTGCCAATGGACCATCCGCCCCGGCGCGTAGCGCCGCTCGAATGGCCTCGCCCTTTTTACGGGGAGATTTCAAGGGGCGGCGGACGCCCGGAACAGAACGGCGAAAAATTTTTTACAGAGCATGGAAGTGGAAAATTAATTTTTTACAGAGCATGGAAATTTTCGCCGCGCCTACAGCGCTCCCTCGCCCGCGTTGCGAGAGAGGATCGGGGTGAGGGCGCCCGCGCAACGCCCATTTCATCGGCATAGATCCCGCTCACCTTCCAAACTGAATCCGCTATATTCGATCCTTTATGAGCGCGTTGCGCCGATTTTTCTTTTACCTGTTTCTGCTCGTGTACCTCGTCGCCGCTCCGGTCGCGATCTTGTACGCGTTCGGCTACATGTGGGCGCCAGGTTCGGAACGCGGATTGGTCCGCTCCGGCCTCGTCGCGCTGAACACCACGCCCGACGATGCCCAGGTCTTCCTGGGCGCGAGCCGCTACACGCGGCGGACGCCGACGCTGTTGCGCGACCTGCTGCCGGGCGAATATTCGATCCGCCTCGCGCGGCCGGGATTCGAGGACCTGACGGTGACCGCCCGGATCGAGCCGGATCGGGCTACGGTGTTGGACCGGCTGCTCTTGTTGCCGACCGCCCGGTCGCCGCGCCCGATTTTGGACGAAACGTGGACCGGCTTTTTTGCGCACGCCGGCGGACGGTATCTTCTTCTTCAGCGCGGCGCCGCGCATTTTCTTTACGACACGCGGAAGCCGGATGAACCGCCGCGCGATATCTCCCGACTCTTCACCGGAATCCCCGACGAACTGGCCTGGAGCGCGCGCGACCCGGACGAGCTGTTCGTTCGAATCGGGACTCGCGTGCACCGTCTCGATCTTGAAGACGGCGCGATCTACCCCGATGTCACTCCACCAGCGCGCCGTATCGCGATGGCGCACAAACGTCTGTATATCGCAGACGAGGAAGGTCGTCCGATGCGCGTCGCCCGAGATGGCACAACAGAACCGCCCGGCGCCCGCATTCCTCCGGACTTCTTCGCATATGGAGCGCGCGCGCCGATTCCGAATGACGCTGAAACGCGCTGGCTTTATGCGGATGGCAACCGTCTCGGCGCCCTTGACCGCGAGGAAATGGAGAACGGCGATTGGACGTGGACCAACCGCGTGCTGTATGCGCATGCCGAGAAGATATCCGGCGCGCAGTGGGCGCATGACGATTCGCATATCCTCTTCTCCGACGGCTCCACGCTGTGGCTGCTCGCGCTCGAGCGCGGCGGCGGCGGACCGCCGCGCGCAGTATGCCGCATCGGCTCGCGCGGTGTGTTCCACCTCGACGAGCGCAGCGGCCGCGTCTGGCTGCTGGATTCGGAAGGTCGGCTCAACTATCTCGCGCTTGTGCCGCCGCGCGCCCTGCTCCCGCTGGCGCGCGCACGGGAGGAGGCGCCATGAGCTTCGCTTACACCCGCAATGGGCTCGAGCAACGCGACGCCCGCCTGCAGCGCCTCTTCGAAATCATGCCCGGCGCATGCAGTTGGAGCATTCTCGCGGGAATGGCGGCGCTCGGGCTGTTCGCGCCGCAAGCCGCGGCCGCCGTCGTGATCGCGTTCAATCTCTACTGGTTGCTGCGCCTCGCGCATTCGACGCTATTTCTCCTGCTGTCCTACGCAATACTTCGAGCGGAGCATCGCGCGGACTGGCCGGCGCGGCTCGCCTCATTGAAAACCGGCATTGCGCCGAGAGAAAACGCGTGGTCCCGCTGGCTGTTCCGCGGTCGGCGTCGCGCCGCAGCTCGGGGCGCGTTTCAGCCCCTCGATCCGGATACGGTCCGGCATGTGGTCATCATCCCCATTGCCAACGAAGGTAGCGACGTGGTGGAACCCAGCTTGCGCAGTCTGAGTGCGCAGACCTTCGACCGCGCGCGGATGATTGTCGTGCTTGCGCTGGAGGCGCGCGCGCCGGAGTCGGTGCGCGCCGAAATCGAGGCGCTGGCCGAACGGATGCGCGCGGACCTGCCCGACCTGCATGTGGTCCTGCATCCGGACGGCCTGCCGGGCGAGGCGCGCGTGAAAGGCGCAAATGCCAGCTTCGCCGCGCGTCATGCAGCGGCGCTATTGCGCGCGCGCGGCATCCCGCTCGATCGCGTGACGGCGTCGTGTTTCGACGCGGATACAAAAGCGCCGCCCACCTATTTCGACAGCCTCACATACTATTTTTGCATCGAGCCGCGCCGCACGCGCGCAAGCTTTCAACCCATTCCGGTGTATCACAACAATATTTGGGCCGTGCCGGGATTCGCGCGCGTGCTTGAAGTCGGCTCTTCGTTTTTCCAGCTCATCGAGGCGACCAATCCCGACACGCTGGTCACGTTCTCCAGCCACAGCATGAGCTTTCAGGCGCTCGATGAGGTCGGCTATTGGCCGATGGACATGATCTCCGACGACAGCGCCATTTTCTGGAAATCCTATCTCCACTACGAGGGGGACTATCGCGTTGTGCCGATGTACACGACGGTATCGATGGATGTCGTCGCCGAGCGCGACTGGGCGCGCACCATGCGCGGGCTGTACAAGCAGAAACGGCGCTGGGCCTGGGGCGTGGAAAATTTCCCGCTGATCATGCGCGGATTTTTGCGAACCCGTCGAATTCCGCTGCGCGAGCGCGCGGCACACACCATCAAACTAATCGAGGCGCTCCTCGCGTGGACGACGTGGGGCTTCATGCTGACGATTTTCAACTGGCTGCCGGTGCTGGCGGCCGGACGCGAATTCTCCCAAACGGTGATGTATTACACCGCGCCGCGCATCAGTGCGCTGGTGTTCAACCTGGCCGGCATTGCGCTGATCACGACCATCGTGCTGAGCCAACTGCTGCTTCCGCCTCCACCCACGCGCCGCCCGTTTCTACGTCGCGCGCGTCACGCGTTCGAGTGGCTGTTTGTTCCCGTTATCACGCTGCTGTTCAGTTCGATCCCCGCGCTCGACGCGCAAACCCGTTTGATGTTGGGAAAACACCTCGAGTTCTGGGTCGCCGGCAAAAGTGGCGAGAAAAAGTAGAGAGCGGCCCCGGCGCTCCTCCGGCAGCATGGCCCCTGGCGCAGCCATCGCCCCCGCCTTCAACGTCTACGCGCGATCGCGGCGCAGAGAAGGAAGCCGAACAAAAATTTTACAGAGTATGGAAGTCTAGAAATTTTATTTTACAGAGCATGGAACTTTTCGCCGCCACGACAGCCCCTCCCTCGCCCGCGTTGCGGGAGGGGGTGGGGAGAGGGCGCGGGACACCCCATAGTCACATTCAAGCACGATCAACTGCGGCCCCATTCCCTTGACTTGCCCGCGTGCGCCGGTACGTTTGCTCGATCCATGAAGGTCGTGCTCCTTTCTACTCTCGCTGCGTGCGCGGCGCTCTGCGGGTCGTGCGGCGGGTCCGCGGATACGGAAATGCGGCGGTACCGCGAGATATCCATCGAGCCGCCAAGCCGTGCGGATCGTATGGCAGACGTCGCCGCAATGGCGCGCGCACAACCGGACTCGATGCCCGCCGCGCCTGTATCGGACCGCACCGCGCCCGGCGCTCCGCCCGTCGCGGCGGCATCCGCATCCGTCCGTTGGACAACGCCCGAGGGATGGGTCGAACAACCCGGCAACCCGATGCGGATCATGACCTTTGTCGTCGGTCCGTCGCGCGCGGAATGTACGCTAACCGCATTCCCCGGCGCGGTCGGCGGCATCGAGGGGAATCTCGCGCGATGGGCGGGTCAAATTCAGCTCAGCCTCCCGCAGGAGGCGCTGGCTCGATTCGCGCGCGCCCCCGCGACGTTCGAGACGGAGGGGGGATTCGCCTGCCTCGTGTACGACTTCGCCGATCTCGCGCCGGAGGCGGACCCCTCGATACTCGCGGCCATCCTGCCGCTCGACGATCGCACGCTGTTTGTGAAACTTACCGGCCCGCGCGCGGCGCTGGCCGACCAGAAAGACGCGTTCACGGCGCTTTGCCGATCGCTGCGGCCATGAACGGCGAGCACACACCCACCCGCGGCGCGCGGCTCGCAGCGCTGCTCGGCTCCGCCGAGGTGACGACCGTCGGCCTCGTATTCCTGATGATCTTGACCTTCTGGGGCACGCTGTACCAGGTCGAGCACGGGCTGTATCTCGCGAAGGATAGATTTTTCGATTCGTGGATCGTCTGGATCGGCGGGTTCATTCCCTTTCCCGGCACGCAATTAGTCCTCGCGGCGCTGGCGGTTAACCTCGTCGTGTATATCGGCCGACTTGTGGCGCAGCGCCACATGCCGTTCGGCCTGCTCTTGACGCATTTGGGCCTGCTCATGCTGTTGCTCGGCGGCGCCGTCACGCGGCTCTTCGCGACGGAATCGCAGCTCACGCTGCAAGAGGGCGAGACCGGCAGTGCCTCCGCGTCCTATCAGCATTGGGAACTCGCGGTCTGGTCGAAGGACGGGCCGCTGCGCGAGGTGATGGCCTACTCCGCGGACGACCTAAAACCGGGCGATGTACGCCGTTTCGACGATGCAGGGCTAACCATCGAGATTGAGGACTACCACCGCAACGCGCGCGCATTTCAATCCACCGCCCCGCAGACGAATCCGCCGCTCAGCCGGCTCGGTGTCACTTCGCTGCGCCCCGCCCGCCTCGCGAAAGAGCCGGGTGAGAACATCGCCGGCGCGATCCTGACCATCCGCCCCGACGGGAGCGATCCGGTCCGCGCCATCCTCTTCGGCGAGGACGAAACCCCTCGCACGTTCCGCCACAACGACACCGATTGGCACGTCGCGCTGCGCCGCGCGCGCGAACCGCTGCCGTTCATCGTGCGCTTGATCGATTTCCGCCGCGAGATGCACCCGGGCACCGAAATCGCGCGCCACTTCTCCAGCCTCGTCGCGGTCAACGCCGACGGCGTCGAGCGGAATCTCGTCATCTCGATGAACAAACCGCTCCGCGACCGCGGATTCACACTCTATCAAGCTTCGTATCGCGAGGATCCGGACGGCACGCAATGGTCCACCTTCGCCGTCACGCACAACTTCGGGCGATTAATTCCCTACATCTCCACAGGGGTCATCGTTGCGGGTCTTGCGTGGCACTTCGTCGCGATGATGATCGCGCGCGCCCGGCGCGCAGGAGCTGCCGCATGAATCGCGTAGCGCATTTTCTATTCGTCGTACTGCTGGGCGCAGCCTTCGGCCTTGCGCCAGTCGCCGCGCGCGCAAACGTCGATGATTACGACGCCTTCGCGCGCATCCCCGTTCAGGACGCTGGCCGCATTATGCCCATGGACACCTTTGCGCGGTTGCGTCTGCTTCAGTTTTCCGGGCGGAGTTCGTTCAACAAGAAACCCGCGATCGAATGGCTGGCGCGCCTGCTTTTCGACCCGCAGCAAAGCCAGCACGACCCAATTTTCCTCGTCAATAATCCAGAATTGCTTGAAGCGATCGGACTGGATGGACTGAGCGGGCGGCGTTTCTCGTACGATCGATTGCGCCCCGGTTTAGACAAACTGCGCGAGCTCGCTGCTGCGGCATCGGAGCACAAGGCCGAAGATCGGACCCCGATCGAAAAGGAATTCATCCGCGTCTATCAAAATCTCTCGACCTTCGCCTCGCTCGCGGCGAGCTTCCGCTTCGCTCTGCCGCATAGCGATTTCGCGGTGACCAACCGCGCGCTGCGCGCCCGGCTTGGATTGCCCGACGACCGCGACGCGTTCAGCTTCCTCGATATTTATCTGCGCGCGCACGTTTTCGCGCCGGTGATCCAACGCTTGTCCGCCGTCCCGCCCGAGGAGTGGACCGAGGAGGAATCGGAACTCTTTGCGCTATCCTCCACCCTTTTTAACTGGAACCGCTACTACCAGGGCTTGCCGATTCCGCTGCTGCCCGTCACCGCGCACGGGACCGAACAGTGGGTCAGCCCGTGGGATAAACTCGCGTTCGGCCTGCTGGACGAACCCGCCCGCCGCGACATCGCGCGCCTTCAAGATATGGCCCAGGCATGGCTGGCGGGGCGCACGGTTGATTTCAAACTCGCCGCCTCTGACGTCGCGCGCTCCGTGCGCGCCCGCGCGCAGGAAAGCCGCGGCCTTCGGTATCTCGATCTTGAGCTCCGCTATAATCGGCTCGATCCCTTCTATCGCGCGCAGCTCGTGTATGGCATCGCCTTCCTTTTCAGCTTGCTCGCGTTGCTGCGCGAAAAGCCGGCGTGGCGCCGTGTAACATGGGCCGGCATCCTACTCGCGTTGATTCCGCACACGCTTGGACTGATCTGGCGCATGCAAATCATGGGCCGCCCGCCGATGACGAATCTTTACGCGACGTTTCTGTTCGTCTCGTGGATATGCGTCGTGCTGGGACTTGTTGTCGAATGGTATCAGCGCAACGGGCTCGGCGGATTTCTGGCCTCGATCTCCGGGCTCGCGCTGTTGATGATCTCAAAGCGATTTGAGGCGCAGGGCGACACGATGGGCGTCGTGATCGCCGTGCTCGACTCGAATTTCTGGCTCTCGACGCATGTCGTCACCATCACGATCGGCTATGCGGGCTGCATCGCCGCCGGCATTGTAGGCCACGTGTATCTGCTGCAAGCCCTGCGGCTGCCCGACGGCCATCCCAAGCTCCGCGCCGCTCTGCGGGCGATATACGGCCTCCTTGCGTTCGGCCTGATCTTCTCCTTCCTCGGCACGATGCTCGGCGGCGTATGGGCCGACCAATCGTGGGGCCGGTTCTGGGGCTGGGATCCGAAGGAAAACGGCGCGCTGCTCATTGTGTTGTGGTGCGCAATTTTATTCCACGCGCGTTGGGCGGGGATGATCGGCCCGACGGGATTTGCAGCCGGAAGTGTACTCGGCGTGATCGTCGTGCTTTTTGCGTGGATCGGCGTCAACCTGCTGGGCGTCGGCCTTCATTCCTACGGCTTTGTCAGCGGTCTCGCCCTCGGCTTATGGACCGCCGTCCTCGCCGAACTGCTCTTCGTCGCCGTCACCGTCCCCCTCATCGCGGGCCGCCGCACAAAGCGAGAAGTTGTTTAGGATCTGTTGTGCAAGTCACGTCCCAGGCAATCCACCCCGTCCTTCGGCCACCCCTCCGGAGGAGGGGACAACTTATGGTCTCCTCCTGGGAGGGGTCCGCGCAGCGGGGGGTGGGTGTTTTGACCGATGCTCCTCGCTTATTTGTCGTCAGGGTTTAGGAACCGGAAGACAAGCCCGGCGACAAGTCCGCCGGCCAAATCGGCCACAATGTGAATCCAGATCTGCCCAACCGATACGAGATTCATTTTCGCAATTCCGACCGCAACAGCAGGGTTGAATGCGCCGCCCGAAATGCCACCGACCGCGAACGCGCCGACCATGACCGTCATGCCGATCGCCAGTCCATAGAACGAATTCCCCGCCGTACCTTTTGCGGTCGCCGAGTTTAGGACGACCGTCGCCAAGGCAAACGTGAACAGAAACTCTGCAGCAAACGCTGCCGGCGTATTACTGATCGTCATCGGCGCCCCGTGAACACCCGTCAGCCAGGAGGCCGTGAATGCCGCGGCGAGTCCGGCGAGTACCTGCGCGATCCAGTACGGAAGAACATCCTTCGCATCGCACCGGCCTCGAATGAAAACCGCGAGTGTGACGGCTGGATTCACATGACCGCCGGACACATGCCCTGTCGCGTACACCATCACCATCAACGAAGCCCCGATCGCCAGCGGCGCAATAACGCCGGCCGCGGCCGGCAACACCGTGCAGCCGACAGTCAGGACAAGAAAGAACGTGCCGATAAACTCTGCGATATACTTGCGCATGAAAACCTCCTTCAGATCGCCTTCCCCCACGGTCGGCGTTGATGCGGCATGACTAGCCGCTCGATCGAGTCGACGTCAATCCGATACTTCTGCCAAACGGGGATCGGTGATAAGGGATCCAAAATATATAGGAATAAGCCTGATAAGATGGGACGTTATTGGGAGTATCAAAAGATTTTTGAACAATTGGTTTAATCGAACATGCAAGACGAACCCCGTCTCATACCCAGGGCAATAAATTAGTATCGCGCCTATTGGGGCAGAAAGATTAGATATTCAGGGGATACAGACGCGGTCAATCCTGCGGGCTGTTCCGCAAATCGTGTCGAATAAAACGCAACCCGGCTTTCGGCCACCTTGTTGCGGAAATACCCACCCCGGCCTTCGGCCACCCCTCCAGACGTTCCCTTTATAGGGCGCGGTATCGGGGAAAAGCTGATTTTGCAGGCATCCCGCCGATTCGCGTTGCTTTTGAACCGCGAAAAATGCTCTGACAGCGCTAGACGAATACCCGTCGTTTCCAGAGAAACCGCCATGAAAACATTCAAGCCACTGTTCCTCCCCGCCCTTTATCAGGACTCCGCCACGCAAGGCCGCATCATCCTGCGCGACGGATCGACCGCCACCATCCGCATCAGCCAACCCGAGGATGCCGATGCGGTCGCCGCGTTCTTCAAGCAGCTCTCGCCGGAATCGCGGCGGCGCCGCTTCTTCTCCGAAAGCAAACCGGGCATGGATATGATTTCCGCCCTGTGCGATTCGTCGAACCCGCGCAAGCAGGCCACGATGATTGTCAGCCGTACCAGCGAAGGCGCGTCCCGCATCATCGCGACCGGGTCCTACATCGCACACGACGAAACGACCGCGGAATTTGCGGTCGCGGTGGACGACGCGTTCCAAGGCAAGGGCATCGGCGCGCTGCTGCTCGAACGCCTCTCCGTCATTGCCGTCACCAATGGGTTCGTGAATTTCATCGCGATCACCAGCCCCAACAACCAGGCGATGCTCGAAGTCTTCCGCAATTCCGGCTTCGAACTGAAGGAGCAGATCAAGGACGGGCTCGTGCAGGTGAACCTCGGCGTGACCCCGCGGCAGGAAAGCGTCGAGCGCTCGGAAATGCGCGACCGCATTTTCACCAACGCATCGATCCGTCCGTTCTTTAAGCCGAATGCCGTCGCCGTGGTCGGCGCGTCCCGCGAGCCGGGCAGCATCGGCTACCGCATCATGCAACAGCTCCTGCACGCGCAGTTCAACGGCCCGATTTATCCGGTCAACCCGAAGGCGACCGTGATCTGCTCGATTCGCGCCTACAAATCCGTTCGCGACCTGCCGGAGCAGGTGGACCTCGCGATCATCGTGGTGCCGAAACAATTCGTCATGAGCGTGATCGACGACTGCGCCGCGCGCGGTGTGAAGGCGGTCGTCGTCATCTCCGCAGGCTTCGCGGAAACCGACGAAGCGGGCAAGAAGCTCCAGGCCGAGCTCGTGGAAAAAATCCGCAGCTACGGCATGCGCATGGTCGGCCCGAACTGCCTCGGCATCATCAATACCGATCCCGAGGTCCGCCTCGGCGCGTCGTTCTCCCCGACCTATCCGAACCACGGCAGCATCGCAATGTCTTCGCAGAGCGGCGCGCTCGGCATCGCGATTCTCGAATTGGCCACCAAGCTGAATCTCGGTCTCTCCTGCTTCGTCAGCGTCGGCAACAAGGCCGATGTGACCGGCAATGACTTGTTGCAGTATTGGGAGGAGGATCCGCAGACCAATGTGATCCTGCTCTACCTCGAGTCGTTCGGAAATCCGCGCCGGTTCGCGCGCATCGCGCGGCGCGTGAGCATGACCAAGCCCATCGTCTGTGTGAAAAGCGGGCGCACCAGCGCCGGCTCGCGCGCCGCCGGTTCGCACACCGCTGCGCTGGCCGCGAGCGACGTCGCGACCGAGGCGCTATTCCAGCAAACCGGCGTGATCCGCGCGGAGACGCTTGAGGAGATGTTCGATCTCGCCGCCGCGCTCGCGCACCAGCCGCTGCCGCGCGGCAAACGCGTCGGCATCGTCACCAACGCCGGCGGTCCCGGTATCCTCTGCACGGACGCGTGCGAAGCGGCGGGCCTCGACGTGCCGATCATCTCTGAAAAGGTGCGGGCCGAGCTCAAGACCTTTTTGCCGGCGGCCGCCGCGTTCAACAATCCGGTGGACATGATCGCATCCGCGCCGCCGGAACATTTCCGCCGAACGGTGGAACTCGTGATGCAGGACGACAGCGTCGATTCCGTCATCGTGATCTACATCCCCGTCGGCACCGCGGACAACAAGGCCATTATGGAGGCCGTCGCCGAGGGCGTCGCCGCCGGGCGCGCGGCGGGCGCGAAGGACAAACCGGTCGTCGCGGTGATGATGACCGAGGACCATGCGAACGTCCCGATGAAAGTCGGCAACGAAACACTGCCGCGTTACCTGTTCCCAGAATCCGCCGCGCGCGTGTTGAGCAAAATCGTGCGCTACGCCGAGTGGCGGAGCGGGCCGCCTGCGGTCATTCCGGACTTCGACGACGCGGACGTGCACAAGGCCCGCGCAGTCTGCCAGAAGGCGCTCCGCGAGCGAAACGGCGGATGGCTCCTCGGCGAGGAGGTCCGCGAAATCCTCAAGGCCTTCAAACTCCCGCTGCCTGCAGGCGGCGTGGCGAAGACCGCCGACGAGGCGGTCGCCCTCGCGGAAGAAATCGGGTATCCCGTCGCGGTCAAACTCGACTCGATCAAACTCGTCCACAAAACCGAGGTCGGCGGCGTGCTGCTCAATCTCAAGAACGAGGAGGCCGTGCGCCGCGCATTTGACTCGATCAAGCAGCGCGTCATCAAGGCGGGCCAGCCGGATGCGATGAACGGCGTCATCCTCCAGCCGATGGTCGCCGGCGGCGTTGAAGTGATGGTCGGCGTGACGGAGGATCCGCTCTTTGGCCCGCTCATCGCCTTCGGGCTGGGCGGCGTCTATGTCGAGATTCTGAAGGACGTGAATTTCCGCATCACGCCGCTGAGCGTGCAGGATGCGAGTCAGATGATCCGTTCGATCAAAGGCTTCAAGCTGCTTCAGGGCTATCGCGGCCACGCACCGGCCGATGTCGAGGCGCTTGAAGAGTTGCTCCTCCGCACCTCGTTCATGGTGGAGGAAATCCCGGAGATCAACGAACTGGACATGAACCCCGTGTTTGCGCTGGAGCCCGGCAAGGGCGCCTGCATTGTGGACTGCCGCATCCGCGTAGCGGCGCAAACCAAGGGACAACCCGTCCGCTACAGTTTTGGCGCCGTAAGTTGATCCAGCGCGCCGTCCGCGGGGCCGCGCACCGGGTCCGTATCTATCCGTTGCTCGACGCGCGGCTTGTCGAAGCGGCCCCGGACGCCGAGGCTTCCTGCAGATGAGCGATGACCGCATCCGTATCTGAAAGATCGATCCAGACGCGGTGCGCGCCTGCAGCGGCGAGCGCGGCCGCTTCATAATCTCCAGTGGCAACGGCAACAGCCGTTGCGCCGATCGCGCGCGCGGCCGCCACGTCGGACGGCGTATCGCCGATCAGGACGCGATGCGCGAACGGACCGTTGCGCTCCGCGCGAGCGCAGGCCAACCGGGCGATCTCGCGCCGATCCGCGTGCTCGTGTCCAAATGCGCCGAGCTCAAAATGCTCATGGATGCCGCACGCTTCGAGCTTGGCCCACGCGCACGATTCGATATTGCCGGTGACGAGCCCGAGCGTGATCTCCGGTCGCGCACTCAAGGCGCGCAGCAGCTCCCGCACGCCCGGATACACGTGCGGCGGTTCCATACGCAATTCGTCGCGGAGCAATACGGGCAACAGGTCAAAAAATGCGCGCACCTCGTCCGCCGTCGGCTCTCGCCCGTTGCGGCGGGCGATTTTTTCGACCAGGTCGAGGTCGGTCGCGCCCGCAAACCGCACATCGTCCAGCCCGTCGCGAAAATGAAAGACACGGCGCAGCGCTTCGACAAAGGACCGGCGGCCGGCCCCGCTCGTGTTCAGCAGCGTGCCGTCGATGTCGAAAAGAACCAGCGTGTTCACCGCTGAAACCCTTTGCGCAGGTGCGACGGCAGGATTTTCAGTTCGTCGCGATACTTCGCAATCGTGCGGCGCGCGATGGTGAAGCCCTGCTCGGACAGGCGCTTGACCATCTCCTGGTCGGACAGCGGATGCGCGGGGTCCTCCTCCTCGACCAGCTTTGCGATCGCGTCCTTGATCGTTTTGTTCGAGACCGATTGCCCGTCCGCGGTGACGTAGCCGGGCGTGAAGAAATACTTCATCTCGTAGGTGCCGCGGGGCGTCTGCATGTATTTGTTCGCAATCGCGCGGCTCACCGTCGTCTCGTGGATGCCGACGATCTGCGCGACCTGCGCCATGGTGAGCGGGCGGAGGTGTGTCACGCCGTGATCGAGGAAGTCGCGCTGCACGGCGACGATTTCCCTGGCGATGTTGTAGATGGTCTGCTGGCGCTGGTTGATGCTCTTGATGAGGAACAGGCCCGCGCGGACTTTGTCGCGGATGTAGGATTTCACCTCGTCAGCGGTGCGCTCGTCGTTCATCAACTGCCGGTAGTGGTCGCTGATATGAATGCGGGGAATCTGGTCGTTGTTGAGGATCACCACATACTCGCCGTCCACCTTCTGCACGACGACCTCCGGTGTCACGTAGGCGGTGGCGTCGGCCTCAAAGATGCGGCCGGGCTTGGGCTCCAACGTGGCGATCAGGCGCGCGGCATCCTGCACCGCTTCGACCTCGCACTTCAGCGCGCGCGCGATCTCGGCGAAGCGCCGCGCGCCGAGATCGGCGAGGTGGCCGCGCACGATATCTGCGGCGAGCGAGTCGCCCTTGCCGAGGCGGCGCAGCTGAATCAACAGGCACTCGCTCAAATCGCGCGCGCCGACGCCGATCGGATCGAATTCCTGCACGAGGGCCAGCATCCGCTCCAGGTCTGCCGCGGGGAAGCCGGTCGTCGCGGCAAGCTCTTCGATCGACGACGACAGGTATCCCTCCTCGTTAATGCTGCCGATCAGCAGCTCGCCGATTTGCGCATCGGACTCCGGCAATCCGGCGAGCGCGAGCTGATTCATCAGGTGCTGCTGCAGCGACACCGGCTGCGAGAGCGAATCGAGAAAGAATTGGCGGCGCGCGGCCTCTTCGGAGGAATAGCGCGGGCCGGTCTGGTTCTGGTTGAAATAGTCGCGCCATTCTTCATCCAGCCGCGCGAGTTTTTCGAACTCGTCCTTGATACCCACCTCTTCCGCGACGTCATTCGCCGAAGGCTCGATTTCGAGTTGCTCGACCTCCTGCGGCTGCTCCTCGATCGTCGGGTTCTGCTCCATCTCCTGCCGGACCAGCGTGCGCAGCTCCAAGAGCGGGACCTGCAGGAGTTCAAGCGACTGCCGCAACTGCGGCGCGAGCATCATCTGCATGCGCTGCTGTTGGGCTAAGCCTATGTAGGGTTGGGCCATGGCGTGAAACCTGCGCGCACTCTACCGCGCCAGTCCGCGAAACGCCAATGTCAGAAATGAGCGGAGACGATGATCGCACCGGCCGGTCAGCGGGCGCCCAGATCGCGGAGAATGACCTGCGTATCCTCGCCGGGATGGCGGTGCGGGAAGTCGTAGTGCGTCTCGAACAGCTCGACGAGGCGGCGGCACTGCTCCTCCTCATCCGGCCCCTCGACACGAATGACAATTTCAGTGCCCTCATCGAGGCCCAATCCGATCAGCGCCATGATGGAGCGCGGATCGCATTCGCCGGCGGGCGCGAGTATCGTGATCTGGCCCGGATAGGAAGCGACGGCCTTGACGATGCACGCCGACGGCCGGCAATGAATCCCGGCGGAATTGCGTATGATGGCGCGCTGCTCAACCACGTCATTAGTGTAGAAACCCCGCGCGATCCGCGCAATCCGCATTTTCGCATCCGACGCGCCGCGCAACTTATCGTTTTCTTCCGCGCGATCCGCGGGGTACTGTTTTCCCCGTGAAACGAATGGGGCGGCTTGTATGGGGCGCGTGGCTGATCGCGTTCGCGGTGTGCGCGCGCGGCGGAGAATTTGTTGCGGGCGCGCCGGAGGCCTTCCTTGATCCGCATACGCTTGCAGTCAAGTTCAAGGACGGTCCGCGCATCCGTCTGCGCGATGGCGCGCCGCGCGATGTGCACCCTGCCCCCGCGGCCCTGCGCGGTGCGCGCGCCGATAATGTGTTGCGCGAAATCGCCGCATCCGGCGCGAAGTGGCGTCGCACGCACGAACTCGCGGACGAGTCGTTTCTCGAACGCCTCACGAAGGGCAGGCGCGGATTGCCCGATCTCAACCACTACTTTCGCCTTACGCTGCCGCCCGGCGCGGATATCCAGACCATCGGACGCGCGCTCGCGATCTTGGACGAGGTGGAGTTCGTCGCGCGCGTCCCGCTGCTGGCCCCGCCGCCCGCCGCTCCCGATTACGCGAACCCCGCCAATCCGTCCGGCGTCTGGCAGCGCTATCTCGACGCCGCGCCGGTCGGGATCGACGCGCGCTACGCATGGTCGAACAGCATCGCAGGCGCGGGCGTGAAAATCTGCGACATCGAATACGGCTGGAACAACACCCACGCCGATCTTCCGACCGTCATCCTGCTCGGCGGACCGCCGATCCAAACAGAATGGCATGCGCATGGAACCGCGGTGCTCGGCCAAATGGCGGGCCGCCACAACACCAACGGCGTGCGCGGCATCGCGTACGGCGCCGATTTCCGCTTCGCCAGTCCGTACAGCTTTTCGTACCCCGGCACCTATAATCTCCCCGCCGCGATCAGCGCCGCGCTCACCAACCTCGCCGCGGGCGACGTGATCTTGATCGAATTGCAGGGCGCGGGCCCCAACAACGGGAATTATGTGCCGGTCGAGTGGTGGAAAGAGACCTACGACATCATCCGCGTCGCGGTGAGCAGCGGGGTCATCGTGGTCGAAGCCGCGGGCAACGGGGGCGAGAATCTCGACGATCCGATCTACAGCACCGGCAACGGCGGACACTGGCCGTTTCTCCCCGCCAACGACTCCGGCGCGATTCTCGTCGGCGCGGGCGCGCCGCCGCAGTTTCCGAATCCGCGGGCGCGCCTCGACTTCTCCAACTACGGCTCGACGGTGGATCTGCAGGGCTACGGCTACCTCGTCGTCACCGCCGGCTATGGCGATCTCTACAACGCGGAGGGCAGCAACCAGCATTTCACCGCGACGTTCTCCGGCACCTCCAGCGCCTCGCCCATCGTCGCAGGCGCCGCCGCCGCGCTGCAGCAGGCCTGGAAGGCGCACCACACCAACCAACCCGCATCGCCCGCGCTTATCCGCACCATCCTGCGCGCCACCGGCACGCCGCAGCAGGGCGCGGGCAACATCGGACCGCTGCCCAATTTGCGCGGCGCGCTGATGGCCGTCACCAACAACGTGGACACCGACGGCGACGGCATTATCGATCTGCTCGACAACTGCCCCCTCGTCAGCAACCCCGGCCAGCTCGATACCGACGGCGACGGCGTCGGCGACGCCTGCGACAACTGCCCCTCCGCCTCCAATGCGGATCAAGCCGATATGGACGGCGACACGATCGGCGACGCCTGCGATCCGGACCGCGACGGCGACGGCGTCGCCAATGCGGCGGACAACTGTCCCGATGTTCACAATTCCGGCCAGCTCGATACCGACGGCGACGGTGTCGGCGACGCCTGCGACAACTGCAACCAGTTTCAGCCTCGATGGAATCCTTCCGTTGCTCCCGGGTCTCCGGTGATGCTCGGCGCCGGGTCCCCGAACCACGCCGGAGAAAATTTTGACCTCAGCACAAATGCCCGCCCTGTCGGCACACGCTTCATGTGCGGATTCGGCGATTTCGGACGCGTGTACATTAATCACGACGCAACCCATTTCTACATCGGCGGCGAGGGCGTGGACATGGCCGGCGACAACAACGTGATGATTCTCTTCCTCGGCTTCAACACGCTCACCGACGACAAGCAAAATCTCTGGAACAACAGCGGTCCGCCCTACGCGCTCGATTTCCTGCACAATCTGGCCTTCTCCGCGCCGATGGACATCGCCCTCGTGCTCGGCCACGAATGGGGCGACGGCACCTTCACGAATTTCAATTTTGGCGCCGCGAATCTGGGACAAGGCGGCTATTACCTATCCGCATTCGATTTCCATCCCATCGGTGGATTCCGACTCGCGCAATTCGACGGGACCGGCACGACGGCTTCCGCCTCCGCCAACGATGTGCCCGGCACACGCATGCAGCGCTGGGAGGCGAGCATTCCGTGGACCTCGCTCAATGCAACCTCCGGCATCCACTCGATCACGCAGCTCTTCATTTGCGGCGTCTTCGCGAGCGACGGGGTCAGCGGGGTGGATCGCTACCTGTCCGGCAATTATCTCGCCGCCGCCGCCTCCGCGACCGGCATCGACAGCAACACGCAAAATGTCGCCTTCAACTTTCTCACCCTCACCCCGTGGAGCGTGGACCTGTCCGATGTGGACGCCGACGGCGTGCCCGATTGGTTTGAGTTCCTCCACTACGGATCGCTCACCAACGCAGCCGCGTCCGACACCGATGGCGACGGTTTCACGCTGATCGATGAATACATCGCGGGGACTGTTCCCACGGACGGCGCGTCGTATTTCCGCGCGATCGCCATCACCAACTCGCCGCCCGCCGCGCTGCATGTGGTCGCGCCCACCGCCACGGGGCGTTTCTACCGATTGGAATTCGCGGGCTCGCCGACCGGCGCGTGGGTCGGCGTCGCCGGCCAGACCAACGTTCCGGGCATCGGCGCGCCGCTCGGCTTTACCGCTCCCGCCGCTTCCACGACAGGGTTATTTCGCATCTGGGTCTCGCTCCCGCCTCCATGAGGATGACGGAGGCGGACGCGCTATTTCGGATGCCGCTCGCCGGGCTCGATCCAGACCAGCGATTTCTCTCCGGATGAGAACGCTCCATGCTCAACATCGGGGCCAAGGATCTCCAACAAGTGGGGCAGATGCCGCGCGTAGGAGACCACAAGATTCCGAGGCTGAGCGGCAAGCAATTGCTTCAGTTCGTCGTCATCCTCCGCAATCCGCCCGGGCCGGTTCGCAAACAGCGATATAATTTCGCCGTTCCATTGATAAATCACGAGATAATCGTCGGGCAGCAGCGCGCGGTTTGCGACGGCAACAATCGCGACCGGCGTTTTTTCATCATTCATCTGCGGATAGATCAATGTTCCGATGCCGGAGTAGGCGGCCAGCAGGGATACCGCCAGCGCCGCCGGCCAGCCGCGCGAGTCGGCGGGCGGCCTCATCGCGACGACCAAACCGGCGATCAACGCGGCCGCGGAGGGCGCGACGCTCCACCACGGCAATCCGACGCGCGGATGCGCGGCGCCCGCAATTAGCGCCGCAACCAGCAAGATGAAAAACGCCGCCAGCGCGCGGCGCGTGTTCGACAGCCATTTTACGCTTAATGCGCCCCGGCGCTCGATTCCGGCGGCGACAAGCATCGCGGCGGCGGGATAGACCAGCAGGATATAGAGATTCCGTTTGCTCGCGCTCAAGCTGAACAAGAAAATCACAACGCCGATCCACGCGGCCAGGCGGCGCAGCGTGCGCGCGTCTTCCGGACTCCGCCTCAACGCGGCGACCGCCATCGGCAACGCCAGCGTCCAGGGCATGAAATCGAGGGGGAAATACTGCAGGAAATAAAACCACGGCCTCCGATGACCTCCGAACTCGCCGGTGACGCGGCCGACGTTCTGGCTGAACAGCAATTCGTCAAAAAACGCGCGGGGCGCGCCGCTCCACCACGCCGCAAGCAGCCAGAGTCCCGGCAGCGACAACGCGAGCAGCGGGCCCCACAGCCAGTGCCCGCCGCGCAACCGCGCCCCCTCGCCAGCCGCCGCCGAGGACGCAGCAAATACGGCCATCGGGATGATCAAGCCGACAGGTCCCTTTGCCAGCACAGCGAGACCAAGAAAAACATACGCCGCAACAAACGACGCCGCGGAACGAGAACGAGCCGCTCCGCTGAACAGAAACCAGAGTCCCATCAATTCCAAGCCGCACAGCAGCATGTCGATCTGGCCGAATCCGCCCTTGTTCCAGAACAGAAAAGAGGACGGCAACAGCAGCGCGGTCCACCAACTCGCGCGCGTTGACACCCAGCGCGCGGCGAGGCGCGTGATCGCCCACAGCGCCATCAACGCGCCGATGAAGCTGGGAAACCGCGAAGCGACATGCTCGGGCAATCCCGCGGCGACGCCCGCGTTGATTAGCCAGAACATCAACGGCGGCTTGTGCGTATAGAACTCGCCCTGCCGATGCGGCACGAACCAGTGTCCGCCCTCCCGCATTTCGCGCGCGACCAGCGTGAAGCGCGCTTCATCCGGTTCCCAGGGAGCGCGCAGCAGGTACTCCCCGCCCCACAGCAGCAGCGCAAGCAACAGGAGATACGCAAAGGGAATCGCGCGATCTCGATCAGGTTTTTTCATTTTATGGAGAGTATCTCCGAATCAGCGTCGCGCGCGTTGATTGGCTCACGGTTGCGCGCCGCCCGCCGCGAGCAGCTCCCGCGCGTGCTGGAGTGTCACGCGCGTAAGGTCTTTGCCGCCGAGCATCCGCGCGATTTCGTCCACGCGCGCCTTCTGATCCAGCGCATCGACTTCCGCAAAGGTGCGCCCGTCGCGCACCCGCTTGACCACCGCGAAGTGCGTGCGGCCCTGCGCGGCGACCTGCGGCAGGTGTGTAATGCACAACACTTGATGCGATTTCGCAAGCTCCGCGAGTTTGCGGCCCACCGCGAGACCCATCTCGCCGCCGACATTCGCGTCCACCTCGTCAAACACCAGCACCGGAATCCGATCATGTTCTGCGAGCACAGCCTTGGTCGCCAGCATCACGCGCGAAATCTCGCCGGACGACGCGATGTCGCGCAGCGGTCGGCGCGGCTCGCCCGCGTTCGGAGCAAAGCCGAACGTCACTGCGTCGCAGCCCGCCGGACCGGGCGGGGTCTCTGCCAATTCCACCGAAAACGCGCCGTGGGGAAATCCCAGTTCGCGCAATTGCTCGGTGATCGCCTTCGCGAGTTTCTCCGCCGTCGCGCGCCGCTTCTTTCCCAGCGCGCGCCCTGCGGCCAGGCGCTCCGCGTTTGCCGCAGCGATGCGCTGCTCGATGGCCGCAAGCCGTTCGCCGCGCTGCTGCAACTCTTTCAATGCCGCGCGCGACTCGTCGAGCGCGCGCACGAGGCCAGCGGCGTCCGCATTGTATTTTTTCTTCAGCCGTTGATACATCGCGAGCCGCCGGTCGAGCCAGTCGAGCCGCGCCGGATCGGCCTCAACGCGGTCCAGCGCGCTTCGCATCGATTCCGCCAGCGCTTGGATTTGCCGCGCCGTTTCGCGCGCCTCGTCTTTCCACGCGGCTCCCTCCGGCCACAAACGCGCCAGTTCGTCGAGCGCGCGCTGCGCGCCCGCCAGCGCATCGAAGGCATTGCCCTCGCCGTCCTGCAACGCGTTCAGCACGCCCTGCCCCAATTCCAAAATACGCTGCGCATGGCTGGCGACGGCGTGCTCGCGCGCGACGGCCTCATCCTCGCCCGGCTCCGGCGCGGCCTCTTCGAGTTCCTTGATCCGAAATTGCAACAGGTCGATGCGCGCCGCAACCTCCTCGTCGCCCCCTTGCAATGCCGCGCGCTGGGCGTCGAGTTCGAGCGCCTGACGGTGCCGCTCCTGATAGGCCGCGCGCGCCGCGCCGAGTCCGCCGTACGCATCGAGCACGTCGAGCTGAAAGGCCGGATCAAGCAGCGACTGGTGGTCGTACGGTCCGTGCATATCGACCAGCCGCTCGCCAAGCCGTTTGAGGGCGCCCAGCGTGACCGCGGAATCGTTGACGAGGTTCTGGCCTGCGCCCGATTCCTTGACGATGCGGCGCACAATCAACTGGCCGTCCTCCGGCGGCGGCAGGCCGAGTTCATCGAGCAGCGCCGGCAAATCGGGCAGGCGGCTCACGTCAAAGACCGCCTCCGCGCCGCACGCGTCCGCGCCGGCGCGAATCCATTTGCGCTCCGCCCGATCGCCGAGCAGCAACTTCAGCGCGCCGATGAGGATGGACTTCCCCGCGCCGGTTTCGCCGGTGATGACATTCAGGCCCGGTTGCCACTCGATCCGGGCCTGTTCCACCAAGGCCAGATTTTTTACGCGCAGCGAAAGCAGCATCGCTATTCCACTCCGTGGAATTTCCAGTCGCTGTAAAATCCACGAGCGCGGGCGCGCCGTCGATATTCTTTTTCCGACGGCGGAAAAGTGCGGGCGACTAGTCTCCGGAGGGCGCGTCGCTTCGCACATACACCTCGATTTCGGCGACGGTCCAGTTGCGATTGGTCCGCGGTCGGTCGACCTCGATGCGAATCCCGCGCGCAAGGCGGCCGTCTAATCGAAATGCGCGAACGGCGCGCCCGTATCGGGGGTGTCCGCGCACGATCTCGAATTTGTCGAGTTCGCCGGAGGAGGGCCCCGTCCAGCGCTGCCAGGCGTCCACTTCGAGCAGGTCCACCGCGTAGCGTTCGGGCGCTTCGTGATGATAGTGGCCGTGGACAAGCGTAACCCGATCGATCGGAAGCGCGCGGCGCCATCGCGCTTCGATCCATTCTCCGCCTCGCATCGTATTGGTGGTGGTCCAGATCGTCGCCGGATCCGCGTCGATTAATCGGACGGCGGGTTGCGCGCCGGGTGAAGTCTCGATATCTATTTCTTCGCGGAACAATCGCTCGACGGGGTTCGTATCGACGCGGGATCGAAAGTCGTAGAAGACACGAAACGCGCCGGCGGTCTGCACCGACGCCTCGACACCCATCGTGCCGAGATGGCGTGCAAAGATGCCGGGGCGCAGGAAGCGGATGCGGTCCGTGAGCACGTAGGCGATGCGGTCGCCCTGCCAGACACGCTCTTCAAACGGAATCGGCCAGCCTGGGAACCGCTCGTTGAAGGGCTGGGCGCACACCACGTGACCGCCGGATTGGACGTTGATGCGATAGGCCGCGCCGTAAGATGCGACAGCATGGTGAATGCCCTGTTTTCGAAGGAAATCCAGCGCGGGATTTAGGTCCGGGATATTCGCGACGCGATCGGCAAAATCCGGAGCGCGCCAGGCTGCGAATAGCGTTCGCGCGCCGGCGAAATTGACGATCAGCAAGGCGCCCGCGGCGACATAACCCAGCAGCCGAGCGCGCGGGAGGCGGTCAATAAGGTCCGCGATAAAGAGCGGGGCCAGGAATGCGACAGGCAGCAGATATCGATAGCTGCTGCTGTCGGCGCGCCCGCTGGCGGCAAAGAGCACGAGATTCAGCAGCACCGCCACCCACGCGAGGTCGCGCAGTTCGAGTCTGAACCACACGCGAATCGGTGGGAGCCCATCGCGGCGCATGCGCGCACGGCGCGACAAAACGAATGAAACAAGATAGACCGCGAGGGCTGCGGCGAGGATCCAAGGCCCCAGCGTCTCAAGCAGCGGCACTGCGGCCGGAAGCGCCGTCTCGTCCGGAAATACCGGCACGCGCCAGCCCAGCGCGCCGGGCATCGTGTGCGTCAGGGCCGGGGCCCACAAGCGGCGGAGCAGGGCCGCCGGCGGCACGAGTTGCTCCGCGGCGGCGTGCGCGCCGGGGAATCGCCAGCGCGCGAGCAGATACGGCGTCAGCCCGGCCAGCGCGCCGAAGACGAGCGGGATCAGCCGCGCGGGGCGCGGCTGAAGCAGAAACGCAAACGCCGCGGCGGGCAGGATGAAGACCAGAATGAGCTGGTGGCCGGCGTAGCCCAAGCCGCCGATAAATCCGATCAGCGCAAGCCACCACAGTTGGTCGGGGCGGCGCTTCGCCTGCGCCGCGCATACGAACGCGCCCGCGCCGCCGAGCAGCATCGAGGCGTAGCCGGGCATCGAATATGCGCCCTGCACGAGCAGCACATAGCTCGACGGAAACAGCAGCAACGCCGCGCCACATATACGCGCGCCGCGGCGGCAGGTTGACAGCCAGAGAAAGCGCAGCATCAAGCCCGTCGCGGCGAGGTGCAAGAACCAGACCGGCAACCTCGCGCCCCAGGCATTCGCGGGCAGCAGATCGGCAAACGGCGCCATTAAGTACGATTCGATTGGGAACAGGTACGGCTGGGCCAGAAACAACAGCGGCGTCGCCCCGACGCGGATGGATTGGGCGAGCAGCAGTTGAATACTCTCATCCGAGCTGGGCTGAAGCGTCCCCACGCTCACGGCAAGCAGCGCGGCGCGCACGGCCAAGCCGACGAAAAAAGCCGACGCCAATCCGAACGCGGTCACCCAGGATGTAACACGGCGTTGCACGCAGTGACGAGTGTACAGGCTGATCGCGTTCAGAGACAACCATGCCGCGCGCGCAGCATAATCCGCTCGCCTAGCGCGGAGCGCCCCGCTAGGCTTCGCGCGTTAATGACAGAGCCTAGCGAAAAGAACTCTCTTCTGAAGTGCGCGCGAATCGCCTCGCTGCAGATTCTGATCGCATTAGGGCTGCTGCTGATGCTGGAGGGATTCGCCAGCTATCGGGCGGCGTGGAAGAAGATCAACTGGAACGCCCGCGCCGATCTGCGGCCAGCAGCCGAGTCGATTCATACCGACTACGACCCGCTGCTCGGCTGGGTCTCGCGGCCCGGCCACTACCCTAACTTCTACGGAGAGGGCCGCGATCTCGTCATCGAACCGAACGGCGCCCGGCGCACCCCGTCGGACGACACCATCCCGCCCTCACTCAACGTCGTCGCGTCGGGCGATTCGTTCACCATGGGCTACGGCGTAGGCGACGACCAGACATGGAGTGCCCACCTTGAGCGGAAGCACCCCGCGCTCAACATCGAGAACCTCGGCCTCGGCGGCTACTGTCTGGGCCAGGCCTTTCTGCGCTATCGGCGCGATGGCGTAAACCTGCCGCACGACCTGCATCTTTTCTCCTTCATCACGGAGGATTTCCACCGAACCGGTCGGGACCGCTTTATGGGATACGGCAAGCCCGTGGTCGCGCTGAAGGGCGACGAGCTGGTAGTCGAAAACGTGCCGCCCCCCCGGCGGCGCCACTCTCCGATCTTCCAGATGCGCTACGGCAACGCCATCCAGGAGTTGCACCTCATTCGCTGGTTGACCGACGACCGCGCGGCCCGGCTCGAAGCCCGTCGCGCCGAACGCGAGAAGAATGTGCAGCGCGTCGCCCGCGCCATTTTCAAAGCGCTGGACGAGCTGCACGCCCGGCATGGACGCACCGGCGTATTCGTGTACTTCCCGATTGAATCCGACTATTCGGACGGCGAGTCCAGCGGATGGCGTCGATGGCTTCGCGAAGAAGCCCAAATAAACAACTGGCATTTTGTAGATTTGATTCCGTCCCTGCGTGCGATTCCGCGCGAGCATATCCGCGGCCTATTTATTCAAGATGATGTCGACCGATTCCGCGGTGCGCGCGGTCACTACACCGAACGCGGCAACGAAGTCATGGCTGCGGTGCTGCAAGACGAACTCCGCCGCCGCCAACTTTTACCGCCTCAATAGAAGAGTGCGATAAGAGGAATTACGCCATGACCCCACCATATCCTACGCAAGGTGTTATACCCTATATCGCAATGGCGGGGCGAACGGCCGAGGCGATGGAGTTCTACGCCCGCGCCTTCGGCGCCAACGATATCGGCCGCATGCCATTCCCCGACGGCAGCCCGGGCGTGATGCACGGGCAGGTCTTGATCAACGGCGGCACACTGATGATGACCGACAACGTCATGAACCCCGGGGGCCCTCCCAACACCGCGATCCAGGCCAGCTTCGGTCATCTGCAACTGATCGTTAAAGATGGCCGCCAGTGGTGGGAGCGCGCCATTGCTGCCGGATGCACGGTGCTCGCGCCCTACCAGCGCCAGCCTTGGGGCGACGACTGGGGGCTGCTGCAGGATCCGTTCGGGCTCAGGTGGGGCATCCTGCAGGACGGCGCGGCAGGGGCGGGGGCGGCGTGAAACCGGTACTCGAGAAGCTTCAGATCAAGGCGGGCGCGACCATGGTCGTCCTCGGCACGCCTGCCGAGCTTGAGCCTCTCGTCGCGTCCTGGGCTGAAGAGGTGGCGCTCGAGGCGCGGTTGTCGAACGCCGACGCCTATCTCATCTTCATTCGCTCGTGTGCCGAGATCGCGCAATGGGCGCCCAAGGTGGTGGCCCAAGCGCAAGGCGACGCCATCGTCTGGTTCGCGTATCCGAAGAAGTCGTCGAAGCGCCATGCCAGCGATGTCGGCCGCGACGAGAGCTGGGCACCGCTGGGCGCGCTGGGCTTCGAGGGCGTGCGCCAGATCGCCATCGACGAGGACTGGTCGGCACTGCGCTTTCGGCGCGTCGAGTTCATTCGGACGCTCTCGCGCGATCCGAAGCTGGCGATGAGCGCGGCGGGCAAGGCGCGGGCGAGCCGGCGTTGAGCTTCCTCTCTCAGGCTCAGACCATTGCATGGGCAGTGGATCGCCATGCCTGAGAAAGA
>CALGMT010000069.1 GCA_937958885.1 uncultured bacterium
CCGTGATGGTGACGTTGCTGAACTTGGGGAGAAACGTGTGAAGGAAATAATCGAGGCCGCGCGTCTTGATCATGTGAGCGCGCGTCAGCATGCCGCCCACCAGCGGGATCACGACAAAGAGGACCACAGAAAGGAACAGCGTGTTCCAAGGCACCTGAATCCCGCCCACGCCAAGCAGCAGCGCCACGATCGGCACAAAGGCCACGAGAATGATCAGATCGTTGGTGGCCACTTGCACCACCGTGTAGGCCGGATTGCCGCGCGTAAGGTGGCTCCAGACAAAAACCATCGCCGTGCAGGGCGCAGCGCCCAGCAGAACGGCGCCGGCCAAATAGTCTTTTGCCAGGTCCGGCGGGATCAGGCTTTTGAACACCACATGGAAAAAGAATGAAGCGATGCCGAACATCGTGAACGGCTTGATGAGCCAATTCACAACCCAGGTGACGTACAGCCCCTTCGGATTTTTGCCGACGTTTTTGATGCTGGTGAAATCGACCTTCATCATCATCGGCCAGATCATCACCCAGATCAGCACGGCGATCGGAATGGAGACGTTGGCGTACTCGAGGTTTTTCAGCGCGTCGCGCACATCGGGCAGAAATTGGCCGATGGCAACGCCCGCCGCCATGCAGAGCACAACCCAAACGGTGAGATACCGGTCGAAGAAGCTGATTTGCAGTTTTTGTTTTTCGGTCATGGAATGATTTCCTTTTCCATCAGTTCATCAGGTCTACACGCGAAGACTGTCGGGCAGTTTTTCGATAAACGCTCGTATCTCATCCCGCACACGCCGATAGTGGCCAAGTGCCTCTTCTTCGGAATTCGCGTCCTTGGCGAGTTTGGGCGGGTCGTCGAAACCGACATGCACCACGCGCGCCTTTTCCCCGAGCCACATCGGGCACGTCTCGTTGGCGTGTCCGCAGACGGTCACGACGACGTCGAACGGGACATCGATCAATTCATCGACTTTTTTCGAGCGCTGGCCGGTGATGTCCACGCCCGCTTCGGCCATCACCTTGACGGCGTTCGGGTTCATACCGTGGGTCTCGATACCGGCGGAATAAGGCTCAAGGACGTCGCCCTTCAGCGCGCGCGCCCAGCCCTCTGCCATCTGGCTGCGGCACGAGTTTCCGGTACAAAGAAACAAGACTTTCAGTTTGCTCATGATGCGGGTTCCATTTCGGCGGTTGGTTGAATCAGACGGAGCAAGGCGTCGACGCCGGTCGGCTCGTCCAGTTGCCATGGGACTACGGCCCAGCGCGATGCAGTAGATTTGACCTCTGCAAGGTGCGGCGCTTCATTCGCCTGTCGCGCCATGAGCACCGGATGGGAGAGGGGGAGGGGCGACAGGCTTTGATTGACGATCCAGGCATAGGGCTCGATGCCGGCCCGCCGAAGATCGGCCTGCAACGAAAGCGCCTCATGCACGGGCGTGAACTCCGGCAGGGTGACGATAATCACGCGGCTGTAATTTGGATCGCGCAATCGGGGCAGCAGATGGCACACAGCCTCCGGCAATTCGCTCCGATTTCTCAACACATCCCGGTGATAGGCCTCGGTGGCATCGAGCAGCAGCAGTGTGTGACCGGTGGGGGCCGTGTCGAGCACCACAAATTGGCGCTGGCCGCGGTCCACCTCGGCGGCAAAGGCGCGAAATACCGCAATTTCCTCTGTGCAGGGAGAGCGCAGATCTTCTTCCAGCAACTTGCGGTTTTCATCGTCGAGTCCCGCGCCGGCTGTTGCCAGCACCTCGCGCGTGTAGGCTTCAACCTCCTGCTTCGAATCAATGCGGCTCACCTCGAGATGGGGTAGGACTTCACTCAGCGTGCAGTCGAGGTGCGCTGCCGGGTCGGTCGTCGTCAGGTGCACCGGATGCCCGCGCGATGCCAGGGCGACGGCGATCGCCGACGCGAGGGTGGTTTTGCCGACGCCGCCTTTCCCCATCGTCATGATGACTCCGCGTCCTTGAGCTTCGAGCTGGTCGATCAAGTCGGAGAGCGGCGGGGTGTCGATTCGCGGAGAGCTGGACTCAAGCTCGAATATGGCGTCGGGTTCACGCTCTCCCTTCATAAGCGCGGAGAGATTCTTGACGCCGTTTAGATTATGCGGACGCAGGGCCACTTCAGAGAAGGGCAATTCGCGCAGCCCCTCGGGCAGTTCGAGCAGCGCCGCTTGTTGGCGACGCACCATTGCCGCGGCCACCGGATCGCCGCGATCACCTGCAAACAGTCCATTGAGGATGAGATGGATGTTTCGCAATCCGATGGCCTGCAGTTCGCCGCGGCTGCGTTCGGCCTCGGCCAGAGCGGCGCGCTCGGCGCGGCTGACCAGAATCAACTGCGTGCGGGCGGGATCGCTCAGCGCGGCGAGTGTTTGGGCGTAGAGCTCCTTCTGGCCCGCGAGTCCCGACAGCGGCCCCAGGCAGGAAGTGCCGCTGGTATTGGTGTCGATGAACTGATTCCACGCCGCCGGCAGTTGCAGCAGGCGCAGGGTGTGGCCGGTCGGCGCCGTGTCGAACACCACATGGTCATAGGTGCGCGTCGCCTCCGGTTGGCCCAAATAGCGTGAAAATTCGTTGAACGCCGCGATCTCCGTCGTACAGGCCCCCGACAATTGCTCCTCGATGCCGGCGACCATCGCCGCGGGCAGTGTCTGGCGATAGGGCGCGAGGACCTTTTCCCGATAGTCGCGCGCCGCGGCCTCCGGATCGATGTCGAGCGCCCACAGGGATGACGGCCAGGGCAGCGGGACCGGTGTCGAACCGACGGGGGTCCCCAACACCTCGGACAAATTTGAGGCCGGATCGGTGCTGATCAGCAGCACGCGGCGTCCTCTTTCTGCGAGCGCGATCGCTGTCGCGCAGGATAGCGACGTCTTGCCCACACCGCCTTTACCGGTGAAAAAAAGGAACCGCGGCGCGGCGTCCAGCAGGGCGTTCAACGCTGTAGATGCGCGCGTCACGATGTAACCTTTTCACCGGTTGCGATCCCGGCCAGCGCAAAGAGCGCGGCCGCGTCAGGATACGCACCCCGACTGACAATTGCGCCGTCCACCAGGATCAGAGGAAGGCAGCCCATGCCTTCTTTCTCGATCGTTTTGGAAACCGCGGCATTGGCCGCGAACGCGGCTTGCTGCTGGGTGGGGTTGTAGCGGGCCACGGACACGCCGCGCGACTCCAGTTCCTTGAGCGCCGCGCGGAAGCGAATCAATTTGGTATCCGCGGTGGGCCCGCAGACGCCACTGGAGCAACACATCGGAGGATCGTAGATTTCGATGCTTTTCATGATTTTCCCTTTCTCGTCAGTCGCTTGCAAAGATCGTCCATCTTTTCACGGCAAATGCGCTTGAGCGCTTTGTCGTCCTCCCGAATCGTGACCGAACGCTCAAGTGCGCGAAAAACGGGCGCCGCGCGCGTTCCGTTGAGTGGAAATTCCGCGCCGTCGGCGAGCCGATAATAGACCCACCGCCCCTCTTTGCGGGTTTCCACCAGCCCGGCCTCACGGAGGAGGGCCAGATGCTTCGAAACGGTCGAGGGCGCCAACCCCACCAACGCAATGAGCTGGCACACACACCGCTCGCCGCCTCGCAGCGCATACGCGAGGCGCAGGCGTGTTTCATCGGATAGCGCCGCAAAGAGGCGCGCCGCATGGTGAAGGGCATTGCTCATAATTCGATATTTCGCAAAATATAGTATTGAAGCGCGCGGTGTCAAGCCGGCGACGTCCGAACGGGAGTCCATTTAGCGGCGCAGGCGCAAGACCAGCGCGGCGCCGGCAAAAAAGAGCATGGTGCTGAAGCCGAACGCGACCGGCGCGCCGAACAGGGACCACAGCAGCCCGACCACGCTGCTGCTAATCAAATCGCCGATGCCATTGACGGTCGCAAGGACGCCGAAACCCATGCCGTGATGCGCGGGTTCCACGAGCTCGGCGGCGAGCGAGTCTTCGAGCGCCTCTTCAATGGCGATGTAAATCCCGGCCAGCGCAAAGACCGCCGCGAACGCGGGTAGGCTCAGCGGTGCAAAGACAAGGATCAACCCCATGGCGCCCGCCAGCGCGTATCCCGAAGCCAGCAGCAAGCGTTTATCCATGCGATCCGCCAGCCAACCGGCGAAATAGGCGAAGGCGGCATACAGCACATTTCGCAGGATGTAGAGCGACGTGGCCAGAATCGCCGCCTGCGCCGCGCCGTGTTGCACAGCCAGTGTTTGCGTGGCGAGAAGAATCAGCAAGGTGTGCGCAAAATCGCCGACGCCGAACACGCCGACGGCGAGGATGAATCGGCGATAGGCGGAGGGCAGGACTGCCAGTCGCGCCGTAAATGAAAGATGCGGCACCGGTGGCCGACTCTTTTCGCGAACGAGGAAAGCAATCGCAGCAGCGGCGGCCAGCCCCGGAATCAGCGTGAACAGCAGGACCATAGACACCCGGTGCTCGGTGAGCTTGAGGAGAAGGATCGCCGTCGCGGGCCCAACGATCGCGCCGAGGGTATCCATCATGCGCTCGAATCCGAACGCGCGCCCGTATGCGCCGGCATCCACTGACGCGGCCAATAGCGCCTTCCGAACCGGCGTGCGCACGCCGCGCCCCAGCCATGCAGCCGACCGGAATAACAGAACGTGCCATGCCTGGGTTGCCAGCCCGATTCCGGCGGTGCCGAGCGCCGTCACGACATAGCCGAGCACCGCGATGGGTTTGCGGCGACGGAGCTGATCGGTGAAATAGCCGGACCCCATCTTAACAAATGACGAAATCCCATCAGCGATCCCCTCAATGAGTCCCAGCCACGCCGCCGACACCCCGAGTCCGGCCAAAAAGATCGGCAGCACCGTTGTTGCGATTTCGTGCGACCAATCGCTGAGCAAGCTGGCCATCCCGATCCCCGCGACGGTTCGGTTCAGCCACGGTTGACGACCAGGACTTCGGGCGTCGTCGGGTGTTTTCATTTCGCGCAAGCCTTCATGCGAGTGCGTCACGGAATGATTCATTTGTGCGAGGATTCAAGCCCTCAATGAAGATTCCGCTTAATCGCGAATAGCGCAATCCGCAAAAAGCTTTCCCCGCGAGTTGCGTGTGTCAAGTTCTGCAAAAAGGATCAGGTAGTTCCTTGATGCCTTGAGGGTTCCGGCTAGCCGGAACCCTCAAGGCGCCCCATCAGGCGGCTGCCTCCAGACTCTTTTGTTTCTTTCGCTCCTTCAGTAACGCCATGTTCAGATAGCGGTGCTGCTCGATCCAGTCCTCGTGGATCTCCACGGCCAGCGCTCGTACCAACCTCAGCGCGCTGGCTTTGTTCGGAAAGATGCGCACGAGCAGCGTCCGCCGCTTGATCTCTTGGTTTAGCCGTTCCAGCATGTTCGTGCTCTTGAGCTGCTTGTGGTGCGCCTCGGGTAACCGGTAGAACGTAAACGTGTCGGCGATATTGGCCTCCACCCATTCACACAGCTTCCCGAATCGCTCCTGCCATCGCTTCAGCCATGCCTCCAGATCGCGACGCGCCGCCTCGGCATTCCGTCGTTCATAGAGCCACCTAAACTCCATCAGGCAATCTTCCCAGCCGTGTTTCGGCAGATAATCCAGCGCGTTGCGCAGAAAATGCACAAAGCATCGCTGCCAAGCGGCCTCCGTCAGCGCTTCCCGACACCCATCCCAGATGATCCCGATGGCAATGAGTACCGCGCGGCTCGCCGGCCCGCTCCCTTCGCGGACCCGCATGTAACAGTCGTACGCGATCAGGTACGGGTACTCTTCCTCAGTCGCCGCCTCGCGAACTTCTCCAGCTGGTCAACCAGCCCTGCGTTCAACCGACTGATCGTCGAGGCGCTGAACTCGTGTCCGCAGTGTTCTTCCGCCACCGCGTTTACCTTCCGCGTCAATACCCCATGCACGTACATCTCCATCAGCGCCGTTGCCAGGGCCTTCTCGCTGCGTTGATATCGATCAACCACCTCCGTCGATAACCGCCCCGCTCGATCCTGCGGAACGCGCAACTCGATCTTCCCCACACGCGTCACCAGACTCCGCCGGTAGTACCCACTCCGATACCCTTGCCGTCCTTCGGTGCGCTCGCTCTTCTCCGCTCCAACCGTCTCGATCATCTCCGCTTCAAGAATCTCCTGCAGCGCCTGCTGCACGATCGCCCTGAGCAGGTTCGCGTCTTCGCCCACAGGGCTTTTCACTCTGTACACTCCGGCGTATTCTTTTTCCGGGTCATGGTAGTCTCCCTCCCTTGGTTTTTGTTATGGCATCCAAGGATTTACCATGACCCTTTCCTTTTGCAGAACTCTCGGCACGCCACCAAACAGCGGTTCGGGTCCGAGCCCCCCCGCTGCGCGGACCCCGCCCAGGAGGGGACCTTATGATGAGTAGTCCCCTCCACCGGAGGGGTGCCCGACGGGCGGGGTGGGTTCATCCGCAAGCAGACACCCGAAGAATGGCGCGGTTTTGGGGACGTTTTTGAGCAGCAGCCTGTTCACCTCTGACCCCTTTTGCCCGCAAAGCGCGCGGCCCTATGCGTCGCTCATCCGCACGCGTCGCGCACCGGGGCGAAGGAGCGCCGATGAATCGGACTCGGCCCCAGCTTTCGCAGCGCGGCGAGGTGCGCGGCGGTGCCGTATCCTTTGTGCGCGGCAAGCCCGTATCCAGGGTACCGACGATCAAGCTCTTCC
>CALGMT010000070.1 GCA_937958885.1 uncultured bacterium
CTGTTGGTTGGCATTTGTGAGAAGCTACCGGAGACGGTCGCTTGATTCAAGCGGTGCGAGAGTGAATATCTCCTGATGGAACTGCAGACTCAATGTTCGGTGAACGCGGCGGTGAAGAGGGAGGAAATGTCGGTGGCGGCGCTCCGCCATTAGCCGTCAAACTCATTCACCGGCGGGACAAGCCCGCCGGGGTCTCATTCATCGTGTCGACGCTCCATCCGGCTCGTTCGGAAAGACGGGCGCTATTGGCGCGGCGGATAGACCACGTCGTCGTCCGTCCACATTCGGCGATCCGGACCCGCCGAGCGGATTTCCATGCGCTCGGAGGAGAGCGCGTGGAAGAAAAACGGAGTGCCCCAGCGGTCGCAGAGTTCGCCGTCGGCGTTCAGGGCCGGATGCGAAGCGGGCAGGAGGGCGAGCCGCGCGCGATTGCGCCCTTGCAACGCGCGGATGATTTCGCGATGGGTCCCGGCGGGATTTCCCGCCGGATCCTTGACGAAAAGCCGGTAGGCCCGAAACGCCGACGCGACGAGGCGGAGGTCGTCCTCGACGGTGAGGTCGGGCGCGTTCAAGCGCGCCAGGAAGCGATCCTCCGGCCGCAGCGAATCCTTCTCCGCGGGGGCGTGGACTTCCGCTTCGGCTGCTGGAGGACGATCCGGCGCGGATTCCGTTGCGGGCCGACGCGCCGACCGTTGAAGCGCGAGCGCCACGACCAGCGCAAGGACCAGGAGGGCTGCCGCGTATTTCACGATTGGAACAGGCCGAGGGGCGGGGCGGCGCTGTTGAGGTTATAGAAGCGGCTGATGTTCGGGAGGACGAGCGGGAGATTGCTTTTGTCGACGCCGAACCACAGCGCGAGGTCCGCGAAGTATTCGTCGACTGCGGTGGTCGGGATCAGGCGACCCCGCCCGGTGTCGAGCGGATTGTCTTCGAAAAGGTCGGGATATTGTCCGAAAATCCGGCGGCCCGCCACCGCGCCGCCGACCACGAAATGATTGCCGCCCCACGCGTGATCGGAGCCCGCGCCGTTGGAGGTGAGGGTGCGCCCGAAATCGGATGCGGTGAAGAGCGTGACGTTCGGCACCATGTTGATTTCGGCCATCGCCGCCTGGAATGCGCCGACGCAGGCGCTGACCTCGCCGAGCATTTCCTGCTGGTTGTTGATGACCTCGTCGTGATGGTCCCAACCGCCGTACATCACGAAGAAGGTCTGCCGGCGGACATCCATCGACTCGTGCGCAGCGATGACGCGCGCGACCATGCGCAGTTGATCGCCGAGCCATGAATCGGCAGGGAAGGGGGTGGTGATCGGCGGGGCCGAGTTGATCGCATTCATGAAGAGGTGATGCGCCTCGATGCCGCCGCGGGTCTTGTTGACGAAGGTCTGCTCAAAAAGATTTTTGTACTCGAGGTCGAGTTGACTGTCGATGGCTGCGCCGCGGATGTGGTTGTAGTTCCACGTGCCCTCGACGCCTTCGATTCCGATGCTGCCGTCGGTGGAAATCGAATATTCCACTACCTGGTTGCCGGCCTGCCAGACGTTGCTGCCGCTGAGCGAAATGTTCATTGAGATGCGCTGGTTGGCGTTGAGGCTGGCCAACAGATCGGCGGAGCGACCGCCCCAGCCGATGCCGGACGCGCGGTCGGGAATCGAGGTCTGCCATTGCTGGATCTGATCGGAGTGCGAATAGAGCCCCAGCGGGATGGGCACCGTCTCGTTTTCGTATTGCTCTTTGGTGATGCGCTCGACCAGCGTGCCGACGTTGGCGGCGAACGCGAGCTGGCCGTTTTCGAAGAGTTGCTGCACCTGGGGCATGGCGGGATGCACGCCGAGCTGTTTGCCGATGGGATTGACAGGATTGATCGGCAGCAGATTGCCTTGCGGGAGCGCGAGGTCGCGGCGGATGGCGGCATATTCGGTGTATTCGGCGGGTCCGCGCGGCACCAGCATGTTGAACGAATCGTTGCCGCCGGCCAGAAAGAGGCAGACCAGCGCCTTGTAGTCGTTGCCGATCGTTTGGCCCGCGGCCGTGCCGGCCATGCGCAGATTCAGCAGGGTGTTGAACAGCGCCGTTGAGCCGATCGCGGCGCAACTGGCCTGTCCGAGAAATCGGCGGCGGCTGATCGGTTTGGACATGGCGGCTCCTTTCATTTGAGCACGGCAAAGGCCGGCGAGGTGGCAAATAAATAGAGCGCCATCCGTGCGCGGGCTTCGGGATCCGATGCGGGTATGCGTTGGAGCGCTTCACGGATCATCTGGTGGTGTGCCGGCTCGAGCGTGCCATAGGTCAGGACGCCATCGAGCCACGCGATCATCGCGTCGAGGTCGGCGGCCCGCGCGATCAGCGGTGCCAGGTCGAGCCGCACGTTGGTTTCGGGGTCGCCGGCCCAGCGGTTCAACCCGCCGTACTCGACGGCCGTGTACATGTGATTCACCGCCATGACCGCGGTGACGTCGTTCACAATCTGGAATTCGGGCGCCACCCGGCCGAGGGTTTTGAGCGGGCCGCTGGGCATGAAATTCGGAGAATAGAAATTGAAGACGCTCGGCGAGCCGAGCGGGCGCATCGCGTAGATGTCGTCGAGCCACCACATTTCCAAAAACTGGTTCGAAGAGGCGGCGTTGAACGTGCGACCCAGGTGAACCGGACGAAGGTACGGTTCGCGCAATTTGCCCCACGCCGGATCCGACATGTTGGATGGGTCGCGCGCTTCCGGATCCAGTAAAATGGCCCGGATCACGGCCTTCATGTCCCCGCGGACGCCCGCGCCGTTGTTCGTGAAGGCCGAGGCGACTCGCCACACATAGCCGGTGCTCGGGTTCGAGGTCGTGAAGCGCTGGATCAGTTGTCGGCAGATGAAGGGCGGCGTGTTTGGATGCCAGAACAGATTGCTGACGGCGATCTCCACGTCGCGCATCGGCGGATTTCCAGCTGGAATTGCGCGGCCGCGCAGCAGGACCTTCGAATTCGTGTCGTGATACTCCCCCCACATGCGCATGGGTCCGATGAGGGCGTAGCTGGTTGGCCAATAGAATTCCCACCAGATATTGGTGTTGCCCTGCGGCCAGCTCAACCCGGTGAAGACGCGGGCCAGCTCGGTGATGTCGCTGTTCTGATAGGTGGGGATCGGCAGTCCGTTGGTCAGTTTCCGCGTTCCATCGGGGTTCAGTTCCCAGAGCCCAATCGAAAACAACTGCATGATTTCGCGCGCGTAGTTTTCGTCCGGGAATCGGCCCGCGGCGGGATCGGCCTTCTCATTGCCCATGTGGCTGAGGTAGATGCCCATCGCCGGGTGCAGGGTGACCCCGATCAGCAGATCGTAGAAATTGGCGAACGCGCGGCCGATGAGCATGTCGTAGTAGGAGATCATGCAGTCGACTTCGTTGGCCAAGCGATCGGTCCCGTCGGAGATCACAAAAATCTGGCTGAGCGCCCAGGCGACCCGCTGGCGCAGTTGGTCGGGCGAGTGGATGCTGCGCCACCACCACGCGAGGTCTTTGTGATTGCTCCAAACGCCGTTGGTATAGGCGGCATAGACGGAGACCATGTAGCTGCTGAGGAAAGAAGGCGGCAGTGCAAACTGATTGGTGATCCACGATGCGAAGCCCATCGCCTTGACCTGTTCAATCTCCTGCGTCTTCACTCCGAAGGTGGCCTGAGAGAGAAATCGAGCGGCCGGCTTCGTTGACGGCAGGTTGGTGGCCGCGGCGTTGGCAATCGTGATCGTCGCTGAGATGGAGGCGCCGAGCCGATAGGCCGTGGAGGTGCCGAGCGTAAGGATCACCGTTTCACTCGATTCCGCGATCGCGTCTGCCATCGGCGACACGAAGACCCATGCCTCGCGCATGCCCGGCTCGAGCGTGATGCTGCCGTTCGTGGACAGCGTATAGTCGCTGCCGAACCCTGCGCTGCCGCTTATGGTGAACGGCACGGTCACGCGGTCGATCCGGCCCGTGCGTCGGATGGCGAAGACGCCGGGATCAGGCCAGTCCTCCGAGATGGCGGCGTCGATCGCGGCCACCGTTACCCAGTTGGTCGCGCTAAATGCATTCCGGACCTTGTTGGAGTCGTTCATCACCGTCCGGTTGCTGCGGTTGGTGAACGGGTTGAGGCCGATCAAATACTCCTCGTAATCCGAAAGCCCGTCGCCATCGCTATCGACATCGGAGACCTGCACGCTCCAGAAAATCTGCGGCTGCCCATTGATTTCCGGCGCGAGGAGGGTGTGCAGCCGGTTGCTGCCCATCTGGGTCGCGTGTTGAATCCACGCCGAATCGAGCAGGTTGGTCCGCGCCAGCAGATCATAGCGTTTGCCGCGGAGTCCGTACCACATCAAGGTCGTGCGATTCGATGCGATCGTCGTCTGAAGCACCGCGTGATAGTCGTCGGCATCGAACGGGTCCGTGCCCGCGATGCTCTCCGCCCAGTTGGGCACTCCATCTCCGTCCGAATCGAGGTGGGATACCAGATTCGTCGCGTCGTAAAACAACGCCCAAAGGTCGCTCAACCCATCCTGATTCCAGTCGGCCGCCCGCGCGTGCGCGACAAAGGACACGAGCGAAAGAACAATAAATACAGCAAGACGCATAGACGACAACCCCGGCAAAACATTTTTTAGCAGAAATAATGCCAGAATCCAATCTGCGCTTGATATCCTAAAGGGTTAAGCCCTTTATTCCGATAAAAACACAGATCGAAGAAGAATCAGTTCACGCCGGATTCTCATTTGTTAGAGCCGGAGTCAAATTCGCACCGCCGAATGATAAAAAAGGGCCAGTTCATTGACCTGGAAATCCTTGATGCCGGGGAGGGGGAATCCTGTTTTGGGAAATTGGACGACGGAATGTCCGTCTTCGTGGCCGGGCCGGTTGCGGTGGGCGACCGGGTGGAAGCCTCCGTCACCAAAATTAAACGTAATTACCTTGAAGCGCGGTTCACGCGTCTTCTGACTCCGTCCCCTGCGCGCGTAGCCCCACCTTGTGCGCACTTCGGAATATGCGGCGGCTGCAAGTGGCAGCACGTGCGCTATGCCGAGCAGTTACGCATCAAGCGGAAAATCGTGGCGGACGCCCTCGCGCACATCGGCGGATTCGCGGAGCATCCCGTGCGGGAAGCGATTCCGTCTCCGATCGAATACGCCTATCGCAACAAGATCGAGTTCTCCTTCGGCGACCGACGCTTCCTTTTGCCGGAGGAAATGGACGCCGCGGAACTCGACAAGCCGCGCGACTATGCGCTGGGGTTCCATGTGCCCGGTCGTTTCGACAAGATCGTGGATATCGACCGCTGCCACATCGCGCCGCCTGAGATGAACGACGCGCTGGCCCTGGTTAAGGACTTCGGCCGCGCGCGCGGGCTGACCGTGTACAACACGCGGACCCACGAGGGCTATCTGCGAAACTTGGTGCTGAGAAAGTCCTTCGCGGGCGATGAGTTCATGGTCTATCTCGTCACCTCCTCGCACGAGGCGCCGCTGATCCGCGACTTGGATGCGCAGCTTGCCGCTCATTTCGGCGGAAGGCTGACAACCTTCGTGAACGGCGTCACCGCGCGCAAAAACACCGTCGCCCGAGGCGATCAGGAATTCATCATCCGCGGACCCGGACGGATTGTTGAGCGACTCGGCACGTTGCGGTTTGCTATTTCGCCGACCTCGTTTTTCCAAACCAACTCCATCCAGGCGGAACGGTTGTACGATGAGACGCTGTCCGCGGCCGCGCTGACCGGCGCGGAGGTGGTCCACGATCTGTATTGTGGAACGGGATCGATTTCCTTGTGGATTGCGTCCCGCGCGCGCTTGGTGATTGGGTGCGAATTGGAGGCGTCCTCGCTGCGCGACGCCGAGGCCAACGCGCGCGAGAACGGGGCGGGAAATGTCCGTTTCATCTCGCTCGATTTGAAACACTATGCGCAGGCGGTGCGCAGCCTTCCCGCGGAGGAGCGGCCGGATGTCGTCATCGTGGATCCGCCCCGCGCAGGACTGCATCCGGATCTCGTCGCCGAACTGCGTGCGTTGCGGCCCGCCCGCATCGTGTATGTGAGCTGCAATCCTGCAAGCCTCGCGCGCGATGCGAAGGCGCTGTGCGCCGACGGATGTTTCCGCCTCGGTCCCGTGCAGCCCGTGGATCTCTTCCCGCACACCGCCCACATCGAAAGCGTCGCCGCGCTGGAGCGCGAATAGGCGGAGCTGTACACCGCCGGCTATCGCCTCGACGCCGGCGGGACCAGGCGCCACGCAAGCGCAATCAGCGACATGGTCAGCGCATAAAGCGCAATGAAGAAGATTGGCGGGGCTTCAATATACAACACCCGGCCCACCCAGTGCGCGATGAAGCTTTCGGGCTCCCCGCCTACGCGCTCCCCGGCGCGGACGCGCAGGTTGTGCTCCCAAATGGTCAGCGGGCACAACCGGCCGAGCAGCGCTTGCCCAAGCACCACAGCCATCATCGCCGCGTGCGCGATTCGGAATCGACGGTTGCGAATCCATGTCCAGTTCCGCCACGCCCCAAGCGCGATCGCCGCAAGGCCGCCGACGATAAAAACCGGAACAGTCGCATGCGCGAAAAGAACGAGATCGGCTGGAGTGAAATCGCGCATCGCATGTGCTATACATAAGACATGGACGACTCTTTCATACCACGCAATGTGTTCGGCGCGCCATTGCAACCGTGCTGTTTTCGGCCTCGTACGGGTTTCTACCGCGACGGTTTCTGCCATACCGGCCCGGAAGACTTCGGGCTACACACCGTCTGCGCACAGGTCACGGAGGAATTTCTCGCCTTTTCGCGCTCGCGCGGAAATGATTTGTCGACTCCGCATCCCGAAGCGATGTTTCCCGGCCTGAAGCCCGGCGATCGCTGGTGCCTCTGCGCCTCACGCTGGAAGGAGGCGCTTGAAGCGGGATGCGCGCCGCCGGTCATCCTTGCGGCGACGCATATCAACACCCTGCTGGTCATCCCGCGCTCTGTGCTCGAAGAGCACGCGCTGCTCGATGAGGAGTAATCGGCGCCGAAAAAGCGGTAGTTGGACTTTACCCTGAGCGAATTTGGGATATATTCATCTGATCGGAGGAATTGCCATGAAGAAATTGCTGATTGTATGCGCGGCCCTGTTGGTCGCGGGAACGGTGTCGAGCTGGGCCGGTGGCGCGTGTTGCGCAGCAGGCGCGAAAGCCAAATCCGAAAAATCGGAAAAGGCCTATTCGGCCTGTACGGCTGCGTTGTCCGGGATGGACCTGACGGCAGATCAGAAGGCGAAAATCAGCGAGATCGAAGCCGCCTGTAAAGCTGAAGGCAGCACAATGGATGCTTGCGCGAAGTCAATGGACCAAATTCGCGCGGTGTTGACCGATGAGCAGCGTGCGCAGTTCGATGCCAAGGTCGGCAAGGCCGACAAAGCCAAGATGGGCTGCGGCTGATTCGAGCTCCAGATCATCAGAAAGCGGCGGCCTTCGGGCCGCCGCTTTTTTTATCGCACCATCGCACTGAACATAAGCGCCAATAGGATCACCAGCATCAGCAGCGCGCCCCACAACCGCACACCGCGCTGCATCGGTGTCGGGTTCGGGAACTCGTAGCCGCAGATCGGACACCGGTTGTTGTTCGCCGGCACCTCAGTCGCGCAAGCGGGACACTCGCGCGTTCCAAAATCCCGGTCGGTGTCAATCTTCATCGCGTTTCGTAAGCGGGACCTTGCGGCAACATGCCGAGCACGTTCTCCCGCCGGCGCCTTCGCTAAGCCATCGCGGCGCGCAGCACGTAAGGCAGGATGCCGCCGTTGCGCAGATAGTCCACCTCCACAGCGGAATCGACGCGAGCTTTGACGGTGAACGTTTTTCGCCCAGCGTCGCTTTCTGCGGTAACCGTCAGCCGCTTGCCGGGCGTGAATCCGCTCGAAAGTCCCTCGATTCGGATCGTTTCGTGGCCGGTCAGCCCGAGCGATGCCGCGTTCTGCCCGTCCGTGAATTCCAGCGGCAAAACGCCCATCTCGACGAGATTGCTGCGGTGGATGCGCTCGAAACTCTCGGCGATCACCGCCTTAACGCCCAGCAGATACGTCCCCTTCGCCGCCCAATCACGCGACGAACCTGCGCCATACATCTTGCCCGCGAGGACCACGAGCGGCGTGCCGGACGCGATGTATTTCATGGCCGCATCATAAATGGACATGATCTCGCCCGTCGGTCGGTAGATCGTCCAGCCGCCTTCCTTCCCGCCCATCATCTCGTTCTTTATGCGGATGTTCGCAAAGGTGCCGCGCATCATCACTTCGTGATTGCCGCGCCGCGCGCCGTATGAGTTGAAGTCCTCCGGCGCGACGCCTTTCGCGATGAGATACTGGCCCGCCGGGCTGGACTTCGGAATCGAGCCCGCCGGCGAGATATGGTCGGTCGTGATAAAATCGCCGAAGAGCGCGAGCACCGCAGCGCCAGATATGTCCGAGAGATCGGAAACGCCCGCCAGGTTTTTCAGGAACGGCGGCTCCTGAATGTACGTCGATTTCTCGTCCCACGCGTACACCGGCGAGCCGCCGCCGGGCAGCGCGTTCCACATCGGATTCGACGCCGTAATGTTGTCGTACAGCTCGCGATACGTCGCCGGATCGGCCGCGAGCGCGAGGTACTGGCGGATTTCCTCTTCCGTCGGCCACAGATCCTTCAAGAAAACAGGCGCGCCGTCCGCGCCCGTGCCCAGCGGCTCACGCTCGAGGTCGATATCCACCCGACCCGCCAACGCGTAGGCAACCACGAGCGGCGGCGAACATAGATAGTTGGCCTTCGTCAGCGGATGAACGCGACCTTCGAAGTTACGGTTCCCGCTCAACACGGCGGCCGCCACGAGATCGCCGTCCTTGATGGCCTTCTCTACGCGCGCGTCGAGCGGACCGCTGTTCCCGATGCACGTGGTGCAGCCATACGCGACGACGTGAAAACGCAATTTCGCGAGATCGTCGAGCACGCCGGCTTTCTTCAGATACGCGGTGACCACGCGCGAGCCCGGCGCGAGGCTCGTCTTTACATAGGCCGGTACCGAAAGCCCGCGCGCCACGGCCTTCTTGGCGAGCAAACCCGCCGCAAGCAGCACGTGCGGATTCGATGTGTTGGTGCAGCTCGTGATCGCGGCAATCACGACGGACCCGTGGCGTAGCGTCCCTGCGCCATCCGCAACGGCCGTCGCCTCAAGTTTTTCGGGCGGGAGTCCGAAGCCCCGCTCCTTGACCGGCGCGGTCAGCGCCTTTTCGAACGAGGACTTCACCTCGCCAATAAACAAGCGATCCTGTGGCCGCTTGGGTCCGGCGACGCTGGCCTTCAACGTCGCGAGGTCTATTTCAAGCACGCGGCTGAACTCAGGAACAGGGGCGTCATCGGTGCGGAACAGGCCCTGCGCTTTGCAGTAGGTTTCGACCAATTCGACCTGCTCGTCGCTCCGGCCCGTTTCGCGCAGATAGCGCAACGTCTCCGCGTCGATCGGGAAAAAGCCCATCGTCGCGCCGTACTCGGGCGCCATGTTCGCGACCGTCGCGCGATCGGCGAGGGAGAGCGCGCTGACGCCCGGACCGAAGAATTCGACGAATTGTTCGACCACACCGGCCTTGCGCAGCATCTGCGTCACCGCCAGCGCGAAATCGGTCGCCGTCGCGCCGGGCGGCAGCGAGCCGACCACGCGGACGCCGGTCACTTTCGGCGAGACCAACGGAATCGGCTGCCCGAGCATCGCGGCCTCCGCCTCGATGCCGCCGACACCCCAGCCGAGCACGCCGAGTCCGTTGATCATCGTTGTATGCGAGTCGGTCCCGACAAGCGTGTCCGGAAAGGCGATGATCCGGCCCTCGCGGTCTTCCGCTGTCATCACCGCCTGCGCAAGATATTCGAGGTTCACCTGGTGGCAGATGCCCAAGCCCGGCGGCACGATGCGCAGCTTGTGAAACGCGCCCTGGCCCCAGCGGAGAAAGACGTATCGCTCGCCGTTGCGCTCAAACTCCTTTTCGACGTTTTTCTGAAAGGAGGAAGCATCCTCATACGTGTCCACCTGTACCGAGTGATCGATCACGAGGTCCACCGGAATCAGCGGTTCGATTCGGGCCGGGTCCTTGCCCGCGCGCTGCATCGCGCTCCGCAGCGCCGCAAGGTCGGCGATGCACGGCACGCCGGTGAAATCCTGCAGCAGCACGCGCGCGGGCTGGTAGGGGAACTCCTCCGGATTTTCATCGTTCGGGCTCCAGCGCGCAAAGCCCGAGACGTGTTCCGGTGAAAACGCGGGATGTCCCTGGTAGCGGACTAGCGATTCGAGCACCACGCGGATCGAGTAGGGAAGTCGTGCGAGCTGGACCAAGCCCTTCTCTTCGAGCGCGGGGAGGCTGTAGTAGTGAAGGCGTTTCCCGCTGCGCAGGGTGAACGATTGGAACGCGTAATCGAATCTGGACATGCCGGTCTCCTTGCGGCGCGCATCGCCGTGAAAGTCGGATCGAACGCTAGGAAAGCCCGCGCGCCTTGTCAATGCGCCCCGCGGCCCATCGGGGGCAAACAAAAATTTTACAGAGTATGGAAATCGAAAATTAATTTTTTACATACCATGGAACTTTTCGCGTCCCCGCAGCTTCTCTCTCCCGCGGAGTGGGAGAGGGTCGCGGTGAGGGCGAATTTCCAATCGCCCGGCAGGCTCGGATATCCCGCCCTACCATTTCCTTTCGCCATTCGACTGTTGTAGCTCCGGCGCTGCGGCGTCGGACGAGTAGAACCGTTTTCCGCCGGCGGAGCGGCGGAACTATAGCGGGCGGGCGCTCGCCGGCGACGAGGCTGAAACCGCTCGTTGCGCCGAACTTTATCTGGCGTATGCTTGACCCATAATGAGCGACAGCCCATTCCAACTGGTTTCGTCCTACGCGCCGACCGGCGATCAGCCGGAAGCGATCCGCGCGATCGCCGACAGCCTCGCGGCGGGGAATCGCTTCCAACTGCTGGAGGGCGTAACCGGGTCAGGCAAGACGTTCACGATGGCGAACGTGATCGCGCGATACGGGCGGCCCACGCTGCTGATCTCGCACAATAAAACGCTGGCCGCGCAGTTGTACGCCGAATTGAAGGCGTTTTTTCCGCACAATGCGGTCGAGTATTTTGTCAGCTATTTCGATTACTACCAACCCGAGGCGTACATCCCGCAGACGGACACGTTCATCGAGAAAGATTCCGCCATCAACGAGGAGATCGAGCGGCTGCGCCTCGCGGCGACGGATTCGCTGATGAATCGCGAGGACGTGGTGATCGTGGCGTCGGTTTCTTGCATCTACGGCCTGGGCTCGCCGGAAGACTACAAGGCGATGGTGGTCGAGGCGCGTCGCGGCGACACCCTCGACCGCGACGCACTGCTGCGCGGATTGGTGGACATCCAATACAACCGCAACGATATCGAAAACAAACCCGGCACATTCCGGGTCCGGGGCGACACGCTGGACATCTTTCCATCCTATGCCCGGCACGGGATTCGCCTCGAATTTTTCGGCGACACGATCGAGCGGATTCAGCGCATCGAAACGCTCACCGCCCGCGCCGAGGCCGAGCTCGACCACGTCGTGATCTCGCCCGCGAAGCACTTTGTCACGCCCTACAACAAAATGGAGCGCGCGATGGAGACCATCCGCGCCGAGTTGGAGGAGCGCGTCCGATGGTTCGAAGACCGGCAGAAACTGCTCGAAGCGCAGCGCATTCGAATGCGCACACAGTACGATCTCGATATGATGCGCGAGCTGGGTTACTGCTCCGGCATCGAAAACTATTCTCGCCACCTGACGGGGCGCGCGCCGGGGGAGCGTCCATTCACGTTGCTGGATTATTTTCCGCCGGGCTTCCTGACGATCGTGGATGAATCGCACGCGACGGTTCCGCAACTGCGCGGGATGTACAACGGGGATCGCGCGCGCAAGGAAGTGTTGGTTGAGCACGGATTCCGCCTGCCGAGCGCGCTCGACAATCGTCCGCTCCAATTCGACGAGTTCATGTCGATCGTCGGTCCGATGCTGTTCGTGTCGGCGACGCCCGCGGCGTATGAGCGCGAGGTCAGCGCCGTGCGCGCGACGCAGGTGATTCGACCGACCGGCCTGCTGGATCCCGAGGTCGAGGTGCGCCCGCTCAAGGGGCAGATCGACGATGTGATCGAGGAAATCCGCGCGCGCGCGGAGCGGAAAGAGCGCGTGCTGGTCACCACACTGACGAAAAAAACGGCCGAGGACCTCACCGAGTATCTCGGGCGCCTGGACCTGCGCGTGAAATATATCCATTCCGAGATCGACGCGATCGAGCGCGTCGAGATTCTGCGCGGGCTGCGCAAGGCCGATTTCGATTGTCTCGTGGGGATCAACCTCCTGCGCGAGGGCCTCGATCTGCCGGAGGTCTCGTTGGTCGCCATCCTCGATGCGGACAAGGAGGGCTTCCTGCGCTCGGAAACATCGCTGATCCAGACCGCAGGGCGCGCCGCGCGCCATGTGAACGGCCATGTGATCATGTACGCAGACGCTGTCACCGATTCGATGCGGCGCATGATCGACGTGACCCGAGAACGGCGCAAGCGGCAGATCGATTACAACACGCGCCACGGCATCACGCCGCGCGGCATCCAGAAGGCGATTCAGGATAGTCTCGCCATACTCAAGCAGGCCGAAGAGACCGAGACCATGGTCGTGCGCGAGGCCGGCGTTGACTACGACGTGCAGGAAGCGATCGCGGAGATGGAGCGGGAGATGCTGGAAGCGGCCGAGGCGCTCGAGTTCGAGCGCGCCGCATTGCTGCGCGACCAAATCAATGAACTGCGCCGCGCACAGGTTGGCGATGCGCCGCGGAAGCCGGTCCGGTATGATCGCCCCCGAAAGGCTGCGCGCGTAGCTCGGCGGCGATCGAAATAATCCGGTACTGGGATTTTGCCGATCCCGATACCGATCTCGATACCGATACCGATTCCGATTCCGATCCCGATTCCAAAAATGTGTGATATAAATGAACTATGCAGCCTGAATTATTGCGGGAGCGGGATGTGGAGTGGGAGCGTGCGCTGACCGAGCAACTCGACACCCAGACGGTGGGCCGCCCCTTATTGGCGTTCAACGAGATTGTATCGACCAATGATGTGGCGAAGCAGATGGCGGAAAATCGCGGACCCGATGGCTTGGCCATCATCGCGCGAAACCAGACTGGCGGCCGCGGTCGGCGAGGGCGGGACTGGGTTTCTTTTCCGGGTCGTGCGGTTTGTCTATCCATCGTGGTTCGTCCGCCTTGGAAAGCCGATAACACCAGTATCCTCGGTGTCCTGGGCGGCGTAGCTGCGGCGGACGCATTGGCTTCCGCGGGGGTGCCCGGTCTTTCAATCAAATGGCCCAACGATGTTCTCGCGAGTGGGCGCAAAATTGCGGGTGTACTGGTCGAGCCTCGGCTGGGCGAGGGGATGCTGACATTTGCGGTGATCGGCGTGGGCATCAATGTAGCGCAAACGGAATCGGATTGGCCGGATTCGTTGAGGACTATTGCAACCTCTTGCGCGATGGAAGGCCGGTCGGTCGCGCCCGATGAAGTGGCGCTCTTGCTATTGAGTCGTTTGGACGAATGGTATTTGCGCCTGCGCGACGGCGGACATGCCATGATGATGGAAGCGTGGGCGCGCTGGACCGGCTCCGATCGGCTTCCCGTACTCGACTGACGCTTGACCCGCGTGCGGCGCCTCCGCAGGATGCAGTTTTTTGAGAGCCGAGATGCCCATTCTGGTTGTCGATATCGGAAACACGAGCACGAGCATCGGCTGTTATGCCGGCCGCCACGTTGCGGGCGTAAAGCGCATCGAGACGGCCCGCTGCACGGCCTTCGTCATTCGGAGAATTGTGCGCGAAGTGCTCGCGGGTCGACATGCGACCGGCGCCATGCTCGCATCGGTCGTGCCGCGCGTGGACGCCGTTTGGCGCGAGACGCTGGAGAAACTGGCGCGGGGACCGATCGGGTTTGTCTCGCACCGCATGCAGCTCGGCGTTCCGATTCGATATCCGAAGCCCGCCTCGATCGGCGCCGATCGCCTCGCGAATGCGTGCGGCGGCGTCGATCGATACGGCGCGCCGCTGATCATCGCGGATTTTGGCACCGCCGTCACGTTCGACATTGTCACCCAACGCGGCTATGAAGGCGGGATTATCGCGCCCGGTATGCCGTTGGTTTTTGATTATCTCGCGGAGAAAACAGCGAAACTTCCGCGCCTGCGCGAGGCGCCCGCGCGCGGGCCGTGGGGCCGGTCCACGGAGCAGGCGATGCAACTCGGCGCGCGCTGGGGGTACCCCGGACTCGTGCGCGGCATTCTATCTGAATTGCGCCGAAATCCCGCGCTGCGCGACGCGCGCCTGGTCTTCACAGGTGGGCACGGACGTCTTGTTCTGCGGGCGATCGACGAATCGGCGGTGGTGGACCCGGCGCTGACCTTGTATGGTGTGGGGCGCGTCTTTGAACTGAATTACGGACCTTTGCCATGAACACTCGAATTGATCGCACCTTCGCCGCGTTGCGCGAGCAGGGTAAAAAAGGGTTCATCGCCTACATCACCGCGGGCGACCCGTCGGCGGAGGCAACGGTGGATTTTGTCCTGCGTCTGGAGGAGGTTGGGGTCGATATTGTGGAACTCGGCATCCCGTTTTCCGATCCGCTGGCGGACGGGCGGGTGAATCAGGAGTCCGCCGCGCGCGCGATCGAGGCGGGGGCCACACCGAGCGCGGTCATGGAAATGGTTGCCCGCATTCGCAAGCGCAGCCAGATTCCGCTGATGGGCTACACCTATGCGAACCCCGTTCACGCGCGCGGGGCGAACCGCTTTATGAAGGATGCTGCGGAGGCCGGGTTCGACGGGCTGCTGCTCCTTGACCTGCCGGCCGAGGAGTCGGGCCCTTATTTGGAGGTCATGAAGCGGCATCGCCTCAACCACATCGCGCTTGTGACGCCGACCACGCCGGATGCGCGGATCGCAAAAATCGTCAGAACCGCCAGCGGCTTCGTTTACTGCGTGTCGCGCGAGGGCGTCACCGGAATGCAGGATCGGTTGAGTCCCGCTGCGCTGGACCTCGTTCGGCGAACGAAATCGATGACAGCGCTGCCCGTCGCACTCGGATTCGGTATCTCCACGCCGGAGCATGCGCGAACCGCCGCTGCGGCGGCCGATGCCGTAGTCGTCGGCAGCGCGATTGTAAATTGCCTGTTCCAATCGCCCCACACGCCTGCCGGCCGCAAAGAGGCGGCCGAGTGGGTCGGGACGCTGGTCCGCGCGGTCAAGGAGGTGCGCTGATGTCAGGTCGTTATGCCGTCATTCTCGCAGGCGGTCGCGGCGAGCGGTTTTGGCCGCTGAGCCGGGCGGCCAAGCCGAAACAACTGCTCGCGCTTGTCGGCGATAAACCTCTCATCGCGCAGGCGGTGGACCGCCTCGAAGGGCTGGTCCCGCCGGAACGCGTGCTGATTTTGACAAATGCCGACTTGGTGGATGCAACGCGCGCCGCCGCGCCGGGCGTGCCGCCGGCCAACATCATCGGGGAGCCGGTCGGCCGCGACACCGCGCCGGCCGTCGCGCTCGCCACCGCGCTCGTCAAGGCGCGCGATCCGGATGCGACCTTCGCCATATTGACGGCCGATCATGTGATGGGCGACCTCCCGCTGTTCCGCCAGACCCTCGCCGCCGGGATGGATGCCGCCGAGTCGGGCAACTGGCTCGTCACCATCGGCATCAAACCGCACGAACCCAGCACCGGGTTCGGCTATATCGAGATGGGCGAGTCGGCGGAACCCTTCAGCGGTATCCCGTTCAACCGCGTCGCGCGCTTTGTCGAAAAGCCGGATCGCGCCACGGCGGAGCGGTATCTGGCAAGCGGACGTTATGTTTGGAATTCCGGCATGTTTATCTGGAGCGTGCGCAGCATCGAGGCGGCCCTGCGCGCGCATCATCCGGAACTCGGGGCGCGTATCGATGAATGGGCCCGTTTCGCGGGTGCGCCTGAATTCGCCGCGCGCCTGGCGGAATCCTTTGCCGCTGTTCGAAAAATCTCGATCGACTACGCCGTCATGGAAAAAGCGGACAACATTCTCGTCGCCGAGGGCGCCTTTGCGTGGGACGACGTCGGCGCATGGCCGGCTTTGGAGCGGCATTTTCCCGCAGACTCCGAAGGCAATATCGGCATCGGCGATGTGGCCGCGGTGCGCAGCGCGCGCAACATCGTGTACTCCAAGGGTCGTCTCACCGCGCTGGTCGGGATCGAAGACGCGATCGTCGTTCAAACCGACGATGTCACGCTCGTCTGCCGCCGCGATCACGCGCAGGATATCAAGGCCCTGTTGGCCCGGCTGCGCGAGGCGGGGCGCAGCGAGGTGCTCTGACATGCCGCGCTGGTTCGGCGTCGATCTCGGCGAGAAACGCATCGGCATCGCCGTCAGCGATCCGGACGCCTTTCTCGCGAGCGCCCGAGAGGTGTTGGAACTCAAGCACGCAGACGAAGCGCTAGCGCGCGTGTGCGCAAGTTTTCGCGCATCGGGAGCGGATGCGATTGTGATTGGCCTTCCGCTGAATATGGATGGCACACGCGGTCCGGCCGCGGTAAAAGTTGAAGCCTTCGCTCGCGCGCTGGAGGCGGAATTAGGTGTGCCAGTGCGTTTGTGGGACGAGCGGCTCACGACAAAAACCGCGCACGACGCGATGAGGCAGGCTGGCATCCGTGGCGAAAAGCGGCGCGGGGTGGTGGATAAGCTCGCCGCACAGGTCATGCTGCAAGGGTTCCTGGACGCACAGGGCGGGGGACCGGTCGGATGAACCGCCGCTATCGGGCCGTCGTGTCGTACGACGGAACGGACTTCTCCGGTTGGCAAGTGCAGGCGGGACGGCGAACGGTGCAAGCCGTGTTGCAAGAAGCGATTCGCTCCGTCGTTGGCACGGAGGTGCAGGTTTTTTGCAGCGGCCGCACCGATGCCGGCGTCCACGCCCGCGGGCAAGTCGTGCATTTTGATCTGCCCGAAGCTCGACCCGCGCGAAAGCTATTCCTCGCCTTCAACGCGCGGTTGCCCGAGGATGTGCGAATCGAACGGATTACCGGCACCCGACCTGATTTCGACGCGCGCTTCAGCGCGAAATCGAAGGAATACCGGTACTTCATTTGGAACCATCCTGTTCCGACGCCGGACATGAGGCGCACGCGCGCGCATGTTCGGCCCCGTTTGGATGTCGCCGCCATGAAACGCGCCGCCACACTGTTGGAAGGACGCCACGACTTCGCCGCCTTTTGCGCAAATCCTGGCTATGAACGGGACGGCACCGTCCGACGCTTGGATCGGTTGCGCGTCACCCGGCGCGGCGCCGAGATTGTTATCGCCGCCCGCGGCGAAGGATTTCTCTATCGCATGGTGCGCAGCATTGCAGGTTTTTTGATCCGCGTGGGGCTGGGCGAATTGCAGCCCGAGGACGCCCTCGCGATCCTGGCGAGCCGGGAACGCACGGCCCGGGTTCCGACAGCGCCTGCCCGCGGGCTGTTTCTTTGGCGCGTGTACTATTGACACTGCCGCCGGGTGTGATATACCCCGCGATTCGCTCCGCGGGCAGAAACCTGGCGGAGGTGGAGAGTTCCGCCATGTCGATGCATTCCAGTTTGAAATCCGCCACGCGTATCGCCACCAAGCGCAACGTGCTCAAGCGTTTTGAGCGCATCGACCTGATGCGCAAGAAAGGCAAGTGGAAAGAAGGCGACCGCGCCTATGGTCTTCCGAAAACCAAGGCCGGTTGATTCGGCCGTCGCTTCGTCCATTCACGCAAACCGTTGATTGACGAAGTGTTCCTTCACATAGGCGCACGCATCGTCGAGCGTCGGCAGAATTTTGGTGCAGAACCGCACCATCCACGGGCTGCAATCTTTGAACGTGAAGGGCGAGAACGCGACCACGAATTTCTTTAGATCGTGTGACGCGTAGAACACCTCCATCGAGGTTCCGA
>CALGMT010000071.1 GCA_937958885.1 uncultured bacterium
CCGCGCCGACGCCGGGCGCGCGGCTGCTCGATTTCGCCGCCGCGGCGTCGGCGGACTATGCGCGCGCGGGCGCGACGCTCGCGCTGACGGCATCGTCTCTCGAAGAACTGCGCAAGAAGCTCGCGCACGCGCGCGAGCGGCTCGCGAAGCCGGAGACGAGGCGCATCCAGGACAAGGCCGGTCTCTATTTTTATGAGGAGAAACTCGCGCTCGGCGCGCAGGTCGCGTTTGTGTTTCCGGGCGAGGGCGCACAGTATCCGAATCTGTTGCGCGGTTTGTGCATGCGCTATCCGGAGGCGCGCGCGCAGTTCGACGCGTTTGACGAGGCCTGCGCGGCCGCCAACGACGGCTACCGACCCAGCGAGGTGATTTTCCCGCCAACCCGCGCGCCCGACGCGGGAGCGGAAGAAGCGCTCTTTGAAATGCGCGGCGCCGTGCACGCCGTGACGTGCGCGAACATGGCGATCTATCGCTTGCTCCGCCGCGCGGGACTCCGTCCCGATGCGCTCGTCGGACACAGCAGCGGCGAGTTTGCGGCTCTCGAAGCCGGCGGTCTGCTTTTCGCGGAGGACCGCCCGGCGCGCATTCGATTCATCCGCGAGGGATACGAACTGATGCTGCGCCTCGGGGCGGACGCCGCCATCCGCGAGGGCGTCTTGCTGACCGTCGGCGGCGTCGAGCGCGAGGATGTGGACGCGCTGCTCGCGCGGCATCGCGGAGACTTGATGCTCGCGATGGACAACTGTCCGCATCAGACGGTGCTCTGCGGCGCGCGCGCGCGCGCCGAGGCCGCCGCCGCGGAACTGGCGGATCGGGGCGCGATCTGCACAGCGCTGCCGTTCACGCGCCCCTATCACACGCCGTGGTTTGCTCCGGCGCTCCCCGCGTTGGATCGCTTGTTCGCGGCGCACGACTTGCGCGCGCCCGCGATCGAGACGTGGTCGTGCATGACGGCGGCCCCGTTTCCGGCGGACCCGGCAGAGATCCGCCGCATCGCCGTTGAGCAGTGGGCCGCGCCGGTCCGCTTTCGCGAAACCATCCTGGCGATGCACGCCGCCGGAGTGCGTGTATTCGTGGACGCCGGTCCGCGCGGAAACATGGCGGCGTTCATCGACGACACCCTGCGAAACGGCGCGCACCTGACCGTCACCACGAATCGCGCGCATCGCTCGGACGTGCTGCAGTTCAATCAGGCGCTCGCGCAACTCGCGGCGCATGGAGCGGCGCTCGATTTTGCGCGCTGGTTTGCAGGCCGCGGCGCGCGGTCTCTCGACGTGCCCGCGCGAGCAGGCGCCGGGACCGTTCGATTGTCCGCAGACCCGCCGCCGTTATCCGCCGCCGGCTACACGCCGCGCCCGATTCCCGCCCGCGCACCCTCATCGCCCGGGCCCGCTCCGGCGCCGGCGTCGGCGGCGGTCCCGATGACGGAACGCGACGCGGTGATGGCCGGGTATATCGATACGATGGAAACGTTTCTCGCCTCGCAGCGCGAGGTGATACGCGCGATGTTCGGCGGCCGCGCGCCGGACGGTTTGGCGGCAGCGCCCGTTCAAGCCGCGCAGCCTTCTTACCCCTTGCTGGGCGCGATCGCGGAGCACGAACCGGAGCGGCGCCTTGTTGCCCGTCGGACATTCTCGCTGGAGGAGGATTGGTTCCTGCTCGACCACACCCTCGGCGTGCAGGTTTCGAAAGAAAACCCGCGCCTGCCGGCGCTCTCCATCATGCCGATGACGATGAGTCTCGCGATTGCGGCCGAGGCGGCGCAGGCGCTGGCGCCGGGGCTCCGCGTGGTGGGGATGAAAGATGTTCAAGCCCAACGATGGATCAGCCTGGAGGACGGTCGGGTGACGGTGATTGTCGCCGCACAGCGGGAGAAAGACGCGCGGGAGGTGCGCATTCAGATTGGCGAGGATTCCGCGAGCGATCCTCGCGCGGCCTATCGTCCGCCTTTTGTGGTGGCGACGGCGCTGCTGGACCGCAGCTACGCGCCCGCGCCTTCCATGCCTGCCCTCGAACTTGGAGACGAGAGGCCCAGCGGATGGACCGGTCGGGAGATCTATTGCGATCGGCTCTTTCATCTCGAACGGCTTCAAGGCATTCGCAAGATCAGCCGTTGGGGCACGCGCGGCATGGCGGGGGAACTGATGGCGCTGCCGCGCGACCGGTTGTTTGCCTCCGCGTCCGATCCGCAATTTACGGTGGACGGCATTTTATTGGATGCCGCCGGCGCCGCGCTCGGCTTGTGGGGCAATTATGAAAAGTGGGACGGCACGGTGTTTCTGCCGTTTCGCGTGCAGCGCATCGACTTTTTTGGACCGCCGCTGCCGGCAGGCACGACGCTGTCGTTCGGGCTGATGGTGACCCACAAGGATGCCGGCAGCGCGCGCTGCAACAGTTTTGCCGCACTGCCCGACGGCCGCCTGTATATGCAGTTGACCGGCTGGGAGGATCGCATCTGGAACATTACGCCGGGTCTGCATCGCCTCATGCTGAACGGGTTCGACCAGCATTTCAGCGAACCGCTCGCGCATCCCGCGATTGCAGCGGCCGCGCAGGGGCGGCCGGCGGCAGTCCGCATCGTGCGCGATATCCCGTTCGACCTGTTCGAAGGCAGCCATCGCGTCTGGCAAAAGGTCCTCGCCTTCCTCGCCCTCGATGCGGAGGAGCGCGCGGAGTACAAGGCGATGCGCGGAACGGAACGACGCCGCACGGAGTGGCTGGTCGGTCGCACTGCCGCGAAGGATGCGATGCGCGCGCTGCTCGAAGCGCACACCGGCGAGAGGCCGCCCGCGGCGGACATCCCGATCCAGGTCGATGACCGAGGCCGTCCGCTCGCGATGGGCGCGTGGCGCGCGCGGCATCCGAATCTGCGCGCGCATGTGAGTATCGCGCACAGCGGAGGGACCGCCGTCGCCGCCGCGTGCGGGGGCGCGGATGTGACCGGGATCGGCGTCGACATCGAAACCATCCGGCGGCCGTCGCCGGACCTGATGGAAGGCGCCTTTACGCCGGACGACCGACCCGGCGACGACGAATCCTTTTGGCGGCGCTGGTGCGCGAAGGAGGCGGCCGGCAAGGCGCTGGGGGCCGGGCTGGCATACGGCCCGCGCGATCTGCGCATCGCGGGTGAAGATGCCGCCACGGGCCGTGTGGATGTTCGCCTCGCCGGCGCATGGGCGGACGCGTTCCCCGCTTACAAAAATAAAATTATTTCCGCCTACACCTTCCGCGATAAATACGACATTCTAGCGATTTGTGTGTGTCCTTCACAGGGATGACGATGTATGACGATTCAGAACTATGATCAAGCGCTCGCGGCGGTCATGGACCTGGTGCGGGACATGATGCAGGATTTCGATACGGAGCTGGCGGGCGGCGTAAAACCGGAATCGTTTTTCGTCGCCGATCTGGATTTCCAGTCCACCGACGTCGTCGAGCTGATCGTGCAGGTCGAAAAACGATTTCAGCGCCGGAAACTGCCGTTTCAAAAGCTCGTGCTGAAGAGCGGCAAATATGCGGACTTTACCGTCGGCGAGCTGGCGGCCTTCCTCCACGAGCACCTGCAACAGCCCGCCGCCTGAAAGGGAACCGACCGATGCCCACCACCCTGATGATCGCGCTCGACGGCGCCACCCACACTATTCTCGACCCGCTGATGGACGACGGCACGATGCCGTTTTTCAAGCAACTTCGCGATGGCGGCGCGCGCGGCGTCTTGAAGTCCACCGACCATCCGCTGACGCCGCCGGCGTTCACGACGATGATCACCGGGCGCAGCCCCGGCCGACACGGGTTGCTCGATTTCATCAAAGGCGAGGACGACGGCGAGCAGGTCTTTTTCACGCTGTACGACGCGCGCGACAACCGATGCGAGACGATCTGGGCGATCGCGAATCGGCTGAACCGGAAAGTGATGGCGCTCAATTTCGTGATGTCCACGCCGGTCGCGCCGGTCTGCGGCTACATTGTTCCGGGGATGACGCACTGGAAGCACCTGCGCCGCCACATGCACCCGCCGGAGTTTTTCGAGAAGCTCAAGGCACAGCCATGGTTCGATCCGAAGGTGATGTGCTGGGATTTCGACCACATGGAGAAAGCGATTTCGGCGAAGCCCGAGATGGCGCCGTCCGAGTGGGTGCGCGATCACATCGCGCGCGAGCGGCAGTGGTTCCAGGTGATGCGGTTCCTGATGAAGAAAGACCCGGCGGACCTGATGGCCATCGTGTTCGACGGCGTGGACAAGGTGCAACACGTGTGCTGGGATTTGATGGACCCGGCCACGCGCCCGGCGCACCCGGACGCAGAGCAACAAGAGACCCTTGCGCTGATCCGTCAGTATTTTTCCGAACTCGACGGGTTTGTCCGCGAGTTGGTCGAGCTGGCGGGTCCGCGCGCGCAAACCTTCATTGTGTCGGACCACGGGTTCGGCCCCTTCATCTACACCGTTCGCCTAAATCAATTCCTGCATGAGCAGGGGCTGCTGTTCTGGAAGGACGGCGAGGCCGCGGACGCGGAAGGGTTGAATCTCGACTGGTCGCGCACGGTCGCCTACTGCCCGACGCAGAGCAGCAACGGCATTTTCATCCGCGTCGCCGGCAATGGGCGTCCGGGCATCGCGCCGGAGCGTTACGACGAGGTGCGGAACGGATTGATCGCGAAGCTGCGCGAATTGCGGGATCCGGAGAATGGGCAGCCTGTCGTGAAAGATATCCTGCTCAAAGAGAAGCACTTTGCCGGACCTGGCGGACGCCTCGCCCCCGATCTCACGCTCGTGCTGGTTGATCACGGCTTCGTGAATACCTCGCCCGGCGCGCGCATCGTCGAGCGCAAGCCGCAGGTGAAGGGCACGCATTACCCCGACGGCGTCTTCCTCGCGCACGGCGCCGGCATCCGCAAAGGGGCCAATGTGCCGACGCTGGCGATGGTCGACGTCGCGCCGACGATCCTGCACAGTCTCGGCCTGCCAATTCCGTCGAATTTCGAAGGCCGCGCGGCCGTCGAGGCATTCGAGGCCGAATGGCTCGCCGAGAACCCGATCGAAAAAGGTCCGCCGGCCCGCGAGGAAACGGATAGCCCTGCCACCGCGCCGGCTGCCGCCGAGGCGGCGAGCGAAGACGCCAAGAAGGAAGTGTACGAGCAGCTCCGTGCGCTGGGGTATATTGAGTAGCGCTGCTCCGACGGATTCGCCGGATCCAGCATGAAGCCCTCCGCGCCAGCACATGTCCCCGGTCTGCGCGTGTTGCAGTTCCATCGGATCGCGGAGGCTGGGTTTCAGGATCCGAACAATGCCTACCCGCATTCGATGTGCTGGTTCCGGGACCGGCTATTCGTGGGAACGACGCGCTGCGTCCTGCAATTGCTCTACAACCGGTTCGATCCGCTAAAGGCGTGGCCGGTTTTTCCGGTCAAGCCGGCCAAGGACGTCTATACGGACCTCGACATCCGCGCGCACATTTGGCGGTACGATCCACAATCGGGCCGGTGGGATCAGGCGTACGTTTCGCCGATGACCACAAACACCGACGGAGTGGAAATCCCCTTTTTTCAGGGCATCCGCAACATGTTCGTCTATCGCGCCGAAACGGACGACGCCCCCTGCCTCTACGCGATGACATGGTCCCCGCAAAAAGGGCCCGGCTCCATGCTGCTGCGCAGCGAGGACGGCGAGCGCTTCGAGATGATTCCGATGGCCGGCGCGCTCGCGAGCCAGTTTTCCACGTTCCGGCCGATGGTCGAACTCGGCGGACGCCTTTTCACTGCGCCGACCGGACGCACCGGCGCAGCCAACCAGGCCGGCGTCGCGCTGGTGATGGAAACGACCAATCCCCGCGCGCAACAGTGGGTTCAAGCCAACCCGGACAATTTCGGCGACGCGCACAATGAAACCGTCTTCGAGATGGCGGTGTTCAACGACCACATCTACGCGGGCACGCTGAATCCGGAGGGCTTCCAGCTTTGGAAAACCGCCGCGCGCGGAGCGCCTCCGTATCCATGGACGTGCGTGCTAAAGCGGGGCGCGGGTCGAGGTCCGCTCAACCAGGGGGTCGGCAGTCTGTGCGTGTTCAACGGCGCGCTGTATGTCGGATCCGTGATCAATAACGGCGGCTACGATCGCCGACACGGCATCGGACCCGCGCCGGTCGAGATCGTCCGCGTGCATCCGGATGATTCGTGGGATTTGGTGATGGGCGACGGACGCCTCACAGATGATGGACTGAAGATGCCGCTCAGCGGATGGGGCGGCGGGTTCGACAAGTTCTTCAACAGCTATCTCTGGCGCATGTGCGCGCACGACGGATGGCTCTATGCGGGCACTTTTTCGTGGAGCGCGCTGTTGCCGTTCATCCCGCGGGACAAGTGGCCGGACAGCGTGAAGCAACTGCTCGACCCCGATCGCACGGATTTCATCGTGAATCGCATTGGCGGTTGCGACCTCTGGCGCTCGCGCGACGGCGCGACCTGGCTTCCGGTGACGCAAAATGGTTTCGGCAACCTCTACAACTGGGGCGTGCGAACGATGGCCTCAACGCCGCACGGTTTGTTTGTCGGCTTGGCCAATCCGTTCGGTCCTTTCGTTGCCGTCCCGCGCAATGGGACGTGGGTGTATGAGCCGAACCCGCGCGGCGGCTGCGAAATCTGGATCGGCTGCGCGGCGCCCCCGCCCGTCTCGAATGTGGTCGCCCCCGCCCGCGCCGTTGTGCGGCCGGCGGCCGCGCCATCGGCCCGCGAGGACCGCGAGGCTTTTCTACGCGCGCTGGCGGCGGAGTTTTACGAATATTCCGGCCATTTCAGCGTCGGCTGCTGGACCTCGCGCATCCGATCGGCCGCCACGGCGTGCGACAACCTGGTGGACGAGGCGCTCTGTCTCCTGCCGGACACGACGGGTTCGATCATCGACTTCGCGTGCGGCGCCGGCGCGAGCACGCGGCGCTTGTTGCGCGCCTATGCCCCGGAGGCGATCACCGGTGTCCACCTCGACGAGCCGCCGCCGGCGGCGCACGCCGACGCGAGCGGCATCTCATGGGCGCGCCGCGCCAAACCGGCTTCGGCGAATGTTGTTCTCGCGCTGGATCGCCTGAGTCGGCGGACGGACGGGTTTGCGCGTCTCCGCGAGGCGGTTGCGGCGTTAAAGCCCGGAGGCCGGATCGTGGGCGCCCAGGTATTGTCCGCGCATCCCAACTCCCCGTGGCGCGCTTCACGCCGGTGGAAGACACAGCCGGCGCTCACGTCCGACGCTTTCGCGGAATTGCTGCGCGCGCTCGGACTGGAAGAGGTGCGCGTGGACGACCGCACCGCGTCCTGCTGGACGTTGTTCCGTTCGCAGCTCAGCGTGTTCTTGTGGGAGAAACGGCTGGCGAGCATAGTGGACGAAGAGCTTCAGGAGGCGTTCGAGTCGATGCTGTTCGGCGCATTCGAACCGATGCATGCCTTCGTGCTGTTTCACGGAAAGAAACCATGATGCGCGGCCGCTTCTTGCAACGCATAGCACAGCGCTGGCGGGTCGGCGAGGCGGACGCCTCGACCGGCGGCGCCGGCGATTTCGAATTCGAGCTGCCGCACGGCGGACGGGATCGCTGGTACGCGGTGCACCGGCCCGCGGGCGCGGATCCGCGCGCGCCGTTGCCGGCGCTCTTCAATTTTCACGGCGGCCTGGGCAATCCCGATCAGCAGCGCGACGACACCGGCATGAACGCGCTCGCGGACCGGCTCGGTTTCCTCGTGGTCTATCCGGCGGGCTCCGGGCGCCTGCCGCGCCGATGGCTCACGTTCAACGGCGGCGTATGCTGCGGGTACGCGCGGATGGAGGCGATCGACGATGTCGGGTTCGCGGAAGCCGTGCTGGAAGATGTCGCGCGCCGCTTTCCGATCGACCGGACGCGCGTGTACGGCACGGGATTCTCGAACGGGGCGTTCATGTGCTACCGGCTGGCGGTGGAGCGGCCCTCCTTTTTTGCGGCGATTGCACCGGTGAGCGGCGTGTTGGGGGTCGATCCGCGGCCCGGCGATGCGCCGCCTCTTCCGCTGATTCATTTTCACGGTTTGCTGGACCAGAACGTCGCATATCAGGGCGGGATCGGCCCGAAGGCGCGCGACCCGCAGCCGCGCCGCAGCGTGGAGGAAACGCTCGCGATTTTTCGCGCGCGCAACCGGTGCGGCGAATCGCCCGCGCGCGAGGAGCGGATGGGGCGCGCCGTTTTGCGCGCGTGGGAACCTGCGCCCGGCGGCGCGCCGGTGCACTGCTGGACGCTGGAGGACGGCGGCCACACCTGGCCCGGCGGCCAGTCCACGCTGCCAATCGAGATCGTCGGACCGATCAACCGCGATATTCGCGCCTCGGAACTGATCTGGGATTTCGTCAGCAAACACCGCCTGTCGCAACGCGAAGGCGTTTGATAGGCTGCTCATTCAGGAGAAAACATCATGATCGCACTTCATCGAACTCGCTTCAGGTTGATGGCCGTATCGCTCTCGGCTCTGGCCCTCTCGGGCGCGATGGCGGATGAGGCGTCGGGATTTCTGTTCCGCGGCCGCATCCGCGAGCGGATCGCCGAGCGCCGCGCGGAACGCGCGGCGGAGCAAACGGCGCAGGCCGTCGAGGCGGGCGAATCCGGCGAGTTCCGCTACACCCTTGAGCACCGCGGGCGCGAGCGCTGGTATCTGGTTTATGCGCCGCCTTCCTACAAGGCGGGGACGCCTGCGCCGCTGGTGTTGAACCTGCACGGCGGCGCCGGCAACCCGAACCAGCAGCGCGACGATTCCGGCATGAACGCCGTCGCGGATGCGAACGGATTTCTCGTGGTCTATCCGGCCGGTTCAGGCCGACTCAAGGATCGGTTCCTGACGTGGAACATCGGCGAGGGCGACACCTACGCCGTGCAGCAAAACATCGACGATATCGGCTTCCTCCGCGCGGTGATCGACGAGGTGGCGCGCAATTTCAGCGTCGATCGGAAGCGCATCTATGCGACCGGCTTTTCGCAGGGCGCGTTCATGTGCTACCGGCTGGCCTGCGAGGCCGCCGCCCAGATTGCCGCCATCGCGCCGGTGAGCGGCGTGATGCTGGGCACCGGCTGCCGGCCGAGCCGGCCGGTATCCATCATTCATTTCCACGGCGTCAACGATCCGAACGTCGCCTACGCGGGCGGCATCGGGGAAAAGGCGCACGACAAGATCCCGCGGCGCAGTGTCGAGGATACGATCGCCTGGTGGCTCAAGCACAACGGCTTGTCCGACGCGCCGACGCGCGAGGCGCGCAAGGGGCGGGCCGCGATGAAGGCCTACGGACCGGGCGCGAACGGCGCGGAGGTCGTCCTCTGGACGCTGGAAGACGGCGGCCACACCTGGCCCGGCGGCGCATCGTCGCTCCCCGAACGCATGGTCGGCCCGGTGAACAAGGACATTCAAGCGTCCGCGCTGATTTGGGAGTTTTTACAGCGGCATTCGTTATAGCCATACATGGACCCGTGGATTCCAAAGGCCGAACGACTGGGCAATACGGTCGATGCGCGGTTGAGCTTCGCGCAGACGCAATATCGCGCGGGCGCATACGATGCGGCGGCGCGAGAGGTCGACATCATCCTGTCGATGGATCCGCGGAATCCCGACGCGCGCGTGTTGAAGGCCAAAATCCTGCTCGACCGCGCGCAGTTCGACGAGGCGGAGGCCGCCGCCGAACAGGCCGTCGAACACGTTCCCGATCACGCGAAGGGTTGGCTCCTGCTCGCCGCGATTCGCTACGAACGCGGGCGGGTCCGCGAGGCCGCCGACGCGGCGCGGCGCGCGGTCGAGGCGGATCCGAAATCTGCGCACGCCCTCACGATGCTCGGCAATCTGCTGGGCGAGTTGGGCGAACTCGAGGAGGCGCGGGACGCCTTTGCGGAGGCCATCCGCCTGAACCCGCAATCGGCGATCGCGCACCGCCAACTCGCGCGCGTACATCTGGAGCAGGGGCGAACGGATGCTGCGATGAACGCGCTGCTGACTTCGCTCCGGATGGAGCCCTCCAGCCCGCACGCGCGCATGCGGCTCGGCGATTTGTTACGCCAGTTGGGTCGGAATGAAGATGCGCTGAAAGAATACCGCGAGATTATCCGGCTGAACCCGAATGCCGACGACGCGTGTTTCAAGGCGGGTGAAGTCTGCCGCGCGCTGGCCCGCGCGACGGAAGCGGAATTCGAATATCGCCGCGCGATCCGACTGCGCGAAAACCATGCGCGCGCGATGTGCGGACTCGGCTTGCTGTTCCTGGATCAGGGCCATCGCGAACAAGCGATCGAGTGGTTTCGCGCGGCGCTGAAGCACGATCCGGCGCTGAGGGAGGCGCAGGAGGCGCTCGCCCGTGCGGAAGCGCCTCCGACGAGCGCGGCATGAGCCGGCTGCCGGCACATCCACAGGTTCGGTCCGATCTGGAGTGGCTCGCGCAACCGGCCCCCGGCGAACCGGATCGCCGCGTCGTGCGCGATCCCGCCACCGGTGTTGTGCTTCACATGACCGCGCGCGAAGCGGCGCTGTGCGCATGGCTCGACGGCACGCGCAGTCTTGAAGAGGCGCGCGCGCGGATGGCGTCCGATGAGGGGGTTGACCTGTCGCCCGCTGACTTGGAGGCATTCGTTCGCTTGCTGGACGAGTCGGGTCTGCTGGTCGGCTCGCGGCCGTACGCCCCCGACGCGCTATGGGCGAGCATGAAGCCGCTGCGGTTTGCCAGCGAACGATTTATCGCGGGCCTCGCCCGCTGGACCGGATGGCTCTTTTCGCGCGTCGGCCTCGCCGCCTGCGGGATTCTCGCAATCGCCGCCCTGGGCGTGGTCGCGGAGAACTGGCCGGCGATCTGGGAAAACCTGTCACAGGTCCTCACGATTATTGAGCGCACGGGACAGTTGGGGATTTATTCGTTTCAGAGCCTGTATCGCATTTCCCTCGTCCTGATCCTTGTGCCGTTTCTGCGCGAGCTGGCCAAGGGGGTGGCCTGCCGCCGCCGAGGGCTGCGGGTGCCGGAAATCCGCTATCTCTGGTTCATGCGGTTTATTCCCCGAGTCGCCTCGGATATTTCGGCTATCGTGCGCATCCCGAGCCGCCGCGAACGACTGGCGGTGGCGGCGGCGGGCCTTCAAGTGGACATCGCGCTGTTCAGCGCAAGCGTCGTGTGGTGGAGCCTGCTGGAGCCGTCCGGCCCGCTGCGCGATTTCGCGTTGAACGCGGCGATCGGAACGGCCATCGGGCTGCTATTCAACGCGATGCCGTTCGGGCGGCAGGACGGCGCGCTGCTGCTGGCGATCGCCTGCGAAGAGCCCGATTTGCGCGCCCGCGCGCGGCGGCTGTTCCACGCATGGCTGTTGCGCCAGCCCGCGCCCGAGCCGCTTCCGCGCGCCCGGCGGCGGTGGTTTATTCTGTACGGCGCGCTGACGGACGGCTACACGGTGCTGTTGAACGCCGCGCTGTTCGCGCTGGCCGGGTTTTTGCTGACCGCCTGGCTCGGCGGGCTCGGGGCCATAGGTTTCGCGGTGTTGCTGCTGTTGCGTTTTGAAACGGAAATACGGAGTGCATGTATGTCGGTAGCGTCCTTCCGCCCCAGCCGGGTCCGCGCGCGCGCGTGGGCCATCACCGGCATAACGGCTATCGCGCTGGTCCTTGCGTGGTTCATTCCCTACCCGTACGAGGTCGGAGGCGAATTTCGCGTTCAGCCGTTCCTCAAGGCGGAGGTGCGGGCCGCGGTGTCGGCCCAGATCGAATCGATCCCCGTGCAGGAGGGCGCGTGGGTGACGAACGGACAACCGCTCGCCATGCTCTCGCGCCGGATGATCCAGCGCGAGCTCGATACCATGCGCGCCGCGCTGGACCGCGAACTGAATACGTTGCGCGGGCTCGAGGCGGGCGCAAAGCCGGAGGAACTCGCCCGCGCAGAGCAGGACGTGAAATTGCGCGAGACCGCCTACGAGCACGCCGTCCGCCGACACGACCGCCAGAAGGAGCTGTTCGAGAAGAACCACATTTCGCCCGGCGATTACGAGGAAGTGCGCAATCTGATGAACATCGCGCGCGAGGAGCTTGAGCTGGCGCGCCGCAATCTCGAACTGGTGAAGTCCGGCGCGCGCGAGGAGCAAATCGAAGCGCAGCGCGCCGAGGTGCGCCGCCTCGAAATTCAAGTGGCGCACCTGGAGGAGGACCTCGCGCGGACCGTCGTCGCCAGTCCGATGGAGGGCCGCATCGCGACGCTCCATCTGCAGGGGCGCGTGGGCCAGATGGTCGAAGTTGGCACGATTGTCGCCATGGTGGAAGACAACCGCCGGACCATCGTGCGCATCGCGGTGCCGGAGCAATTTGCCGCCCACCTGCGTGTCGGCGCGCGCGTCCGCGCGCGCCCGTGGGCGTTTCACGATCGCTTTTTTCGCGGCGAGATCGAATCGATCGCGCCGGTCGCCATCGAGCGCACAGACGACATCCGCCGGCAGGCGGAGGTGGAGCAGGAGCGTGGCATGATGCGCAATCTCAACATGCCGGCGGACAACGTGATTCCGGTGTTGGCCGCCATCGACAACGCCGACGGCCTGCTCAAGTCGGAAATGACCGGATACGCCAAGATCGAAGCGGGGTTCAAACCGCTGGGAAGCGCGCTGCTGGCGCCCCTTATTCGGTTCGTGAAGGTTCGGGTCTGGTCGTGGATACCTTGAATTCGCCGCCCGGCTCCGCCGGATTGTCGGTCTCGATCATCCACAGAATCGAGCGAACGTCCCCCAGCGCGGCGCATAATCGCAAGGCCGCTATGTTGCAGACATAGAGCGCCTCGCCCTCCGCCCGAAGTGCTTCGGCCAGCTCCACCTCGGCCGTATTGACGTCCAGCGGACTCGCAACGCCGGCCGACTCCTGGTCCATCCGGAGCGCGAGTTGCTCGCGCGCCAGCGCGACGGTTTCGCGCGCGACGTGGACCGTATCCCGCGCCAAGGCCAGAGACTCGATCCGGTTGGGCACGTCCACCCGGATCGCTTGCTCCAAATCCAGCGTTCGGGTGCGCGCCTGTTCGAACTGGCTGGCGCGCTGATCCAAACGGCCTTCGCGCTTGAAAAAGTCCCACAGGGGCACATCCAGCAGCGCCCCGACAGACCACGCTTCCACGGTATCGCGGTACTCGTTGCCTTGGAGTCCGTAGGTTCCGAACCCCTTGAGGGTCGGTTGGGAGGCCGCACGCGCGGCATCGCGCTGCAAGCGAGCGGCGATTTCGCGGTGCCGGCGGCTGCGCAAGTCCGCGCGCAGATCGAACGCATGATCGATGGCGGCAGGAATTGCCGGCTCTATTTGCCGTATGGGCTTCATCGCGTCCGCGGGCATCAACGTCTCGTCGTCCAGTCGATTGAGCAGGCGCAGAAGCTCCCGTTTTTTCTGCGTTTCCTCAGTCCGCGCCGCGCGGAGCTCGGCGTTGAGTCTGGAGAGCGCCAGCGCCTCGCGGCGCAGTTCCAGTTCCGTGGCGAGCCCGCTGGCGACCTGATCGCGAAACAGCGCGACACGTTTTTCCTGCAATAGCGCGCGCTCTTTCAGCGCGCGGGCCTGCTCCGCGGCATACAGCAGCCGAAAGTATAATTCGCCCGCCGTCAGCATCGCCTGTTCTTCCGCTGCCGCCACATCGGCGCGCGCGCGCGCGAGTTCGGCGGTCGAGGCGCGATACTCCCGCCACGCCGACACGTCGATCAGCGGCACGCTCAAGCGCAATCTCGCATCCATCCAATCGTAGGCGCCGGTTGTGTCCGAGTAGGACACCGCAACGGGCGTGGGATCGGGCACGGTGAGCTGGACTTCCGTGGGCAGATTGAATTGCCGCACCAGCGAGCGCGGAATATTATATTCGATATCTGCCTTGAACGGCTCCGGGACAATCACCTCCGCCTCTTCCGGGAGGCCGTACGCCCCGATGCTGCGCTCCTGTCGGCTCTGCTGAGCGGTCGCGCGCAATTCCGGGAGCAAATCGGCGCGCTCGGCCTTGCGAAGCCCCTCCGTTTCGGTCAGGCGCAAGCGCGCCAGTTGGACATCCAGCGCAACAGCCCGCGCCTCCTCCATCGCTTCGGCCAACGTCAACGGGCGGGCGACGGCGGTCTGAGCGCGCCCCTCGCGCATGAGCGCGCACGCGATCGCGGCCAACAACACGAATCTTGCATACATGGGCGCGATGGTGCGGCGCGATACCGTGACGGGCAAGAAAAATGCCGACGGCCTCAACCGTGCTGGAACCCCCGCGGCTTTCCGGGTATCTCTCCTTCTATTATGTCGACTCGAAACGTGTTCGTCCTCGCCTTGGCGGGGATTTTATTGTCGGTGGCCGCTCCGCGAAGCGAAGGCCAATTTTTCTTCAATCTGGTCAATCCGACCAACACAGATGCGGCGATTACGCCGCTCTACACGCCGGAGGCGCAGCACCGCGTGTTCAAACCCAAGCCGCCTGCGCGCAATCGGCTGCTGCTCTTCCTGCCCGGCACCGGCTCGCGGCCGATCGCCACCGATGCCATCCTGAAGGCGGCGACCAATCTGGGCCTGCATGCGATCGGGCTGGTGTATGTCAATACGACCAACATTTCCGCCGTCTGCGGTACCGACTGCGGCTGCTACGAGGAAGCCCGCATGGAAATCGTCGCGGGCACCAACTACTCGGACAAGGTTGACGTGAATCGGCCGGACTCGATCGAGAACCGCCTCAATAAACTTTTGCGCTATATGCAGGTTAACTTCCCATCCGAGGGCTGGGGGCAGTTTTTAGACGCGCAGACGAATGCGGTGTGGTCGAACATCATTGTTGCCGGCCATTCGCAGGGCGCCGGCCAGGCCGCGATGCTCGGAAACACCCGCCGCGTTTCCCGCGTGCTGATGTTCTCCTGGATCGACCGATGCGTAACGAACTTCGCCGCCGTCACCGCGCCGTGGATCTCCACCAACAATCCGACCCCGGCCGATCGCTACTATGGCTTCATCCATACCAACGACACCGTCGTGCTTTCCGATTGGGCTGAAGACGGTTGGAACCAACTCGGCATGGCGGCATTCGGGCCGGTCACGTTCTTTGAAGACGAGCCGATTGCGCCGCACGGGCCTTCGCATCGCTATCTGACGGGGCTGCCGCCGCGCGGCACGAATGGGCTGGCGACTCACAATGCCACCGTTGTAGATATCAACACCCCCACCAATGCGGCGGGCGATTTTGTGTACGAGCCTCTATGGAAATATATGATGGCCGGTCCCACCGCCATCCCCTCGCTGTCCATCGCGTCCGGCAGTTCGCCCGCAACAGTGTCGGTGATCTGGTCCGCCACGGAGGACACCACCTACATCGTGGAGCGCTCGACAAATCTGACGGCTTGGAGCGCCGTGTCGGGCCCGATCGAGGGATTTTACGGGATGATCGCCACAAACCTGCCCGGCATCGACGCGTCTGCCGCGTTTCGGCTGCGGATGCCGTACTAGCGCGCGCTGCGGCGTTATTTGACCCGGCCGCGCGCTTCGGCCAGATAGTTCGACCAGACGCGCTCGGCGCGCTCGCGCATCAACTCACTCCGAATCAGGGGCGTCGCCTCCTGAATCGTGAGCAATTTCTGCTCGCGGCGCGGTCCGCGCCGAACGACCAGCGTGCCCGGCCCGTCGGGGAAAAGACGCACCTCGTTTTCCTTCATCAGCGCGAGCCCCTTCCAGATTGATTGATTCGGGATGTTGTTCGTCGTCAGCCAAACCCCGGTGCGCATCAGCATTTGCGTTTGCACATTGACCAACTGCGCGAGGTCGGCGTCCGCGACCGGCCGGCCGTGCGCAAGTTTCATCGCGGCGTCCCGCGCCGTGTTGTCGTTCGACACGAAGCTGAACACGTCGAGCCGATAGGCCTCGGGCAGCAGCCAGCGCTCGCGGCCTTTTTGATAGACGGTCTTGATTTCCGCTTCCGTGGGCGGCGGAATCTGGCGAATCAGCTCATCTCGCAGCGCGGTGACCAGCACGTTGCGCCGCGCGACGCTCAACGCGCGCTGCACGTCGAGCCGCTCGGTCAGCCCGCGCCGGGCGGCCTCCTGCGCGAGGTGTTGCTGGAGCAGCACGTCTTTGTATTGCTGCATCAGCTCCGGCGACTGGCCGAGCTGCTCGAGCGTGGCAGGCCCCATTTGTCCCATCACCACCTCGGTCGCGGCCCAGAAATCGATTGCATTCGTTTCAGCCCGCACGGACGCCGACCACATAGCCAGCGCCGCCGCGATCACCGCCACACACACATGCTTAACCATCAGAACGCCTCCTTCGCCCAGCTTAACCGGACTGAACGCCATCTTGACAATATGCCCATTCGCGTCAAGCATCCGTCCAAAGCGATATGGGGACGCACGCCTACATGCGGTACGCGGCCATGGCCGCGTGCCTCGCCGGCTCGGTGTTTGCGGCAGAACCGTGGACCACCGAATGGATCGACGCCATTTGGCGCGAGCACAACCTCGCCCGCGGCGCGCGCGCCGAGGGGCGAGGCGCGTGGCAGGAAGCGGCGTATCGCGATGCGCTGCGGGGCGATCCGCGCTCGTCAAAAGCGGTTGAACAACTGCTGAACTACTACGCCGAAACCGGCGAACCCGTCCTCGCGCTCGGCGCGGCGCTGTACGGCCGCCTGCTCGCGCCGCAAGAAGCGCTTTGGGCCGATGCCCTCGCCCGCGCGCGCGCGACGATCAAGGATGGGCCCGCCGGGCCTGGATCGGACAGCGAGCACGCGGTGTACAAGGCGGGCCTCGATGCGATGCTCGCGCACGCCGTCACCAACAACCTCCTGATGGCGGAACTGGAAGTTCGCCTGCTGCTCACCCGGTTCCCGCGCGACGAGCGGCTCGTCGAGAACTTGTGCACCTTTGCCCGCATGTCGGGCGAGCAGGCGATGCAGGCCATGCACTGGTTGACCTTCAACGAACTAAACCCGACAAATCTGCCTGCCGCGAACAATCTAGCGGCAACCCTCGATGGACTCGGACTCCCCGGACCCGCGCTGGATGCACTGCTTCGCTTTCTGCCGAGCGAAGGCACGAATGCTTACCTGATGAGCAATGCCATCCTGCTGGCCGAAGCAGCCGGCCGCTTGGAAAAAGCCGCGCTCACTGCGCGCCAATGGCGCGAGGCGGCGCCCGCCGAACCGGATGCGTGGCTGGCCTCCGCACGCGTCGCTCTTCGTCTGGGGCAGGTAGACGAAGCGCGCAGCTATTGGCGCGAATATCGCGCCCGCGCGGGCGATGACGCGATCCGCGCCGCGCTCGACGCATCGCCGTTCCGCGAGCACGCCGAACAATTGGGAGCAGCGCCGTGAACACGTTCCGCGCGGTAAGCATCGGGCTGATGGCGGCGATCTTTTGCGCGGCGATCGCTCAAGCCGGCGTGTTGTTGCCCGATTTATCCGAGCTGGACAGCGAAGCGGCGGACATGCGGCGCATGGACCCGACCTCCGCCGTCTCGCGCGTGTTGGCGGATATCGCGCGGCCCCGACCGCTGGAGGAACGCATCGCCGCGGCGCGGGAGCGCGCCGCGCGCCGACCGAACGATCCGGC
>CALGMT010000072.1 GCA_937958885.1 uncultured bacterium
GGAGGGGGAGAAGGAGAAGGAGAGGGAGAAGGAGGGGGAGAAGGAGGGGGAGAGGGAAAGGGAGAAGGAGGGGGAGGGGGAGAGGGAGAGGGATTATCTGGAATCGGGGAAGAGGTCGCCGAGGGTGAAACGGCACGGCGCGGCGGGGCGGGTGACGGCGCGTTGCACCTGTCGATCCGCTCGATTGAGCCATTCGAGAAACGAAGCGCAGGACATGGCCTGCGCGCCGGCCGCGCTAACCGTATCGAGTTCCAGCCGGTCCGAGGCGACCACGCAGACCTCCGCGGGCGCCGGATCGGCGTGCACCATGCGCTCGATTACCGTGTCGGCGGTTTTGTCCGCAGGAGCGAACACAAGCGCCATGCGGCCTGCCTTGTAGTTCTCGCGGCTGGAGGCGCGGCCGTCGAAGACCAGTTCGACCGTCGGCGCCAGCGCATCCGAGAGGCGGTCGATTTTTCGGATGAGCTGTTCGCGGGCCATCCCGATGTCGCGCGTGCGCGCGGCGATTAGCGCGGGATCTCGGAACAAGAGGCTGTAGCCGTCGATGATCAGGCGGCGGATCATCGCACCCGCCTTCAGCCGCGCGCGGGCGCGGGCCCCGTCGATTCGCGGACCACGAGCGAGACCGGGAGTATTTTCTGGATTGGGCCGCGCTCTTCGTTGAACAATTCCAGCGCGGCGTCCACCGAGAGACTGCCGATTTTGAAAAGGTCGTGCCGGATGGTGGTGAGGCCCGGGTTCGAAAATGCCGCCGCGGGCACGTCGTCCACGCCCATAACGGAAACATCCTCCGGCGTGCGCAATTTGCGTTCCTTGAGGCATCGCAACGCGCCGATGGCCATTTTGTCGTTTCCGCCCATCAGGGCGGTGATGTTCGGATGGCGGTCAAGCAGCCAGTGCGCCGCTTCGTAACCGCCCTGTTCGGTGAACCAGCCGTCCGCCCACGGCACCTGCGCCTCGGCGAGTCCCTCCGCGACGCATGCGCGGATGAACGAGTTGCGCAGTTCCTCGGCGGTGTGGGTGTTGGTTCCGCTCAAAAAGCCGATCGCGCGATGGCCGAGTCCGACCAGGTGCCGGGCGGCCTGCCGGGCGGTGTCCGCGTAGTCCGCGGCGATGTAGCTCATCGGCTCGCCGGGAAAATAATGATTTACCAAGACGAGCGGCAGCCCCTCCCGTCCCATCGCGGTCAGGTAGCGGTCATGGATGGAGGAGCCGATGAATAGCACGGCATCCACCCGCTTTGATTTGAGCAGGTTCTGGTGTTCGCCGGAGGCCACGAAGCGTTGGTTCGCGACGTCGAGCAGCACTTTGTAATTCAGCTCGGAGGCGCGGTCGTAGATGCCGCTGACGATCTCGCCGAAGTACGTGTCCGCAAAGACGTGATTGAGGTCGGGCACGACGACGCTCAATACATGGCTCGACCGGGACGCCAGGCTGCGCGCGAAGGCGTTCGGCTGATATTGGTGGCGTTCGACCGCCTGCAGCACCTTTTCGCGCGTGGCGGGGCTGATGCGGGGGTTGTTGTTGAGCACCAGCGAAACCGTGCTGAGGGAGACACCGCACTCCTTGGCGATATCCTTAATCGTCGTTCGAGACATGGAAAAATCCTTAATCTATTTCATTATGCGTCAAGCAAACAGGCTATGGCAATCATGAACTCGGTTGAATAAAGTTGCACATTATCCGTCTCATTAGTTGTTCAGCGTGGATTCGGGAATGAAGCAATAGTACTATTTGAGGTCCGCATAAGGAGAATAACGAATGAAATCCATGGCGTCTTTGTTGGTAGTGGCGTTTATAGGCATGGCCACCGCGTTCGCGGAGCCTCCGATACGCGCCGTGGTGCTGGATTTCCAAGACCAGACTGGCCAGCGGTCGGACGCGTTGCTCGGCGGCGCCATCGCCCCGGGCGCGATGGCGGAAAAAGGCGTATTCCTGCTCGGCAAGACGCTTGCGAACCGGCCTGGATTCACGCTTGTGGACCGGCGCGATTTGTTGAGCCAGATGGAGCGGCTCCGCCCGATGGACGACGGCCGGGCGACGCCGACGAAGCCATCCTTTCTCCAAGCCGCGCAGGCGTTGCGCGCGGATGTCGTATTGCGAGGTTCGCTGCTCAGTCTTTCCCCCGGCAAGCAATTGATCAACCAGGGCGGGCAGCAGGTGGAATTTTCCACCTTGAGCGTACGGATCGGGCTGGAAGCGCTCGATGCGAACGACGGATCGGTGATTGCCGCGCAGGATGGTGTCGCTCGCCAGCAGTTTCGTCAGACTCAGCAGGTGCAGACTTCGCTGGGGGAGGACGACATTTTGCAATTGATGGAGAAGGCGCTGAGCGACGCCGCACCCGCGTTGGAAAAGGCCTTGGTAGCGCGTGCGGAGCAAGTGCGCGCTCGTCCGACGGTCAAGTTGTCCATCAAGACCGGCGCGGACCCTGCGCTGGTCGAGCTTGACGGCATTCTCATCGGGACCACGCCGATTGACGGGTTCCAGGTGTACAAAGGCGACCACGTGCTCACGGTTGGCAAGCCCGGGTATCAGCAGGTCACCAAGCGCATCCTGTTGGAGAAGGACACGGCGATTGAAGTGCCGATGATCCGCGAGCAACTGACGGCGGAAGAGCTCAAGGAGATATACGAAAAGATTCAGCTCAAAGTCATCAGCACTGAGCCCGGCCTGATCATTCATACGATTGACTGAGGCATCCAGTTCAGCCCTCCTCTCCCGCGCGGCGGGAGAGGGCCAATACTGTAGCGCCGGCGCTCCGTTGCCGGAGGTTTTCGACTTCACATTTCCGCCGCAAGACCGTCGGAAATACATCACCCTCTCCCGCTTTGCGGGAGAGGGTAGGGGTGAGGGCAACAAATCCAAAGTGAGGCGGGCTCGTCGATTCGGCGCGACCATTTCCTTTGGCTATTCATTGAAACGCTGTAGCTCCACCGCATCGCCGCCG
>CALGMT010000073.1 GCA_937958885.1 uncultured bacterium
GGCGCGCTGAAGACAAAACACTCATTTGAAAAATCGGCGTCGACGCTCATCGCGGCGGCTCCTCCAATACGCAATGCGTGTTGATCCCGCCGAATCCCATCGAACTCACCCCCGCCCGGCGCGGCGCGGGTCCGGCGTGAATCCATGGTCGCGCTTCGGTGTTCAGATAAAACGGCGTCTCGTGCAGGGCCAGCGCCGGATTCGGCTTCGCGCAGCCGATCGTCGGCGGCAGCACGCCGTGATACAGCGCGAGCGATGTCTTGATCAGACTCGCTATGCCGGCGGCGGGGATGCAGTGGCCGATCATCGACTTCACCGAGCCAAGGGCGCAGGTCGCGCGTCCGCCGCGCCGCGCCCCAAACACGGTGCGCAACGCGCGGACCTCCGTCGCGTCGCCCAGCGGCATGCCCGTGCCGTGCGCTTCAACCAGACCGACCGTGGCGGGATCGATGCCGGAGGCCTCATACGCGCGCCGAATCGCGAGCGCCTCTCCGTCGAGGCGCGGCGCGAGCAGGCCCTGCGCGCGTCCGTCGCTCGCGACGCCCGTGCCTTTGATGACCGCGACAATGCGATCGCGGTCGCGCCGCGCATCCGCCAGTCGCTTCAGCACCACGAACCCGACGCCCTCGCTCAACAATGTGCCGTCCGCGTCCTCGGAAAACGGGTGCGGCGCGTCATGCCGGGTCAACGCCTTGAGCGCGGAAAACAGCATGATGACCGCCGGCGGAATGCAGGCCTGCACCCCGCCGACCAGCGCGAGATCCGCGCGGTCGAGCAGCAGATTCTTCGCCGCCTGATCCACCGCCAGCAGCGACGAGGCGCACGCGGCGTCCACCACATAATTCGCGCCCATCAGGTCGAGCCGGTTCGCGATGCGCCCGGAAATGATGTTCGGGATCAGGCCCGGAATCGTGGCCGGCGTCAACGGCGGCAGGCTCGCGCGCAGCGCCGTTCGAAACGCCGCGGCGTCGGCGTCCGCGGCGTCCGGGCGTATTTGCCGGAACAGCGCGGCGACCTGGTCCAACACGACGCCGTGCTGAATCCAGTTCACGTTGCCGGGATTCACGTACGTTCCGTGTCCGACGATCACGTCTGTGCGGTCGCGCGGGAACGCCCGGTTTTTGAGGCCCGCGTCCTCCAGCGCTTCGGCAGCCACGCGCAGCGCGAGGAAATGGTCCGGGTCCGCGCCCGGCAGCGAATCCGGCATCACGCCGTGCGCGGCGGGATCGAACGTCGCGAGCGGACCGAGAAATCCGCCGCGGATCGAGTACACGCGCGCAAACTCCGTCGGATTCGGGTCGAGGATGCGCCGCGCATCGGGCGACGGATGCTCGCTGGTGCAGCAGCGGCCCGCGAGGATGTTCGCCCAGAACGTGTCCACATCCCCCGCGCCGGGGAAAATGCCCGCCATGCCGATGATGGCGATGTCGTCCTGCAGCGCCTTCATGCGAATCCGCGGGCGCCTTCGGATTTCCATGCTCTGTAAAAACTGTGCGGAGGCGCTTCCATGCTATGTAAATTACAGACGCTGTAAAAATTTCGCGGCGCGGCGCGCGGTCCGTTCAGCCGTCCAGCGGGCCTTCGGCCACCACGATGGCCTGCGCGGGGTCGCCGTAGCGGATTTCGTCGAGCAGGAACCGGCGTCCGGCCTCGGGCGAAATCAAGCCGATGCCGCGCTCCTTGAACTGGCGCTGGACGCCCTCGGTCGCCATGCCGACGGTGCGCCACGGGCCCCAGTCGATCGCGACGACGCGGCGGCCCCATTGCTCGCCGAGATACATCGCCATCCGGTTGAGGACCTCGTTGGCGGCGGCGTAGTCCGCCTGGCCGCGGTTGCCGCGCCAGCCGGCGATCGAGGAAAACAGTACGAAGAATTTCAGCGCGGCCGGATCGAGCAGGCGGCTCAAGTGGAAGACCGCGTCCACTTTGTTGTCGAACACGCGGTCGAACGACTCGGGCGTTTTGTCCTCGATCAGCTTGTCTTCGATGATGCCTGCGCCGTTGATAACGCCGTCGAGTCGGCCGTGCTCCGCGTTGACGCGCGCGAAGAGGGCTTCGAGCGACGCGCCGTCCTGCACGTCGGCCGTGTAGTAAAAGACCTTCGATCCGGCGCGTTCGAGCGCGGCGCGGGTCGCGCGCATTTCGCGGTCGTTGAGGATGCGGCGGCATGCGTTTTCGATCTCGATCGGTTTCGGCGACTCGCCGCGCGTCTGGCGATCCGCGAAGAGGGCCTTCTTGATGTCCGACGGGTCGGCCAGGTCCGCGGTCAGCGGCGATTCGTCCGCCGGCCACGCGGAGCGGCCAACGAGCAGCAGGGTGGGGCGATGCGCCCGCGCGATTTCGAGGGCGACCTCGGCGGTGATTCCGCGCGCGCCGCCGATGATCATGATGACGTCGTCCGGCGCGATGTCGATGCGTGCCGCCGTGCGATCGACGGGCTCTTCGTAGGTGCGGGGGACCCAGCGCTTTTGGGCGCGGTAATAGATTTCACATCCTGTGCCGGGCGCGGCGAGCTCCTCGAGCAGGCGCGGCGTCAGAAAGTCGGGCGCAGTGTTGTCCGTGTCGATGATCTTGCAGAGCGCTTTTGGCCATTCGTCCGCGATGCTCTTGAGCAGGCCCATCAAGCCGCCGCGCCACGGATAGGAGGGCGGCGGGAGGCACCCGTTGTTCGCGCGCCGGCCGAGCGACGCGCACGCGAGGACCCACGCGCCGTCGGCGGTCTTCAGATCGAGCGCCGCCGCGCGGAGCAGATGGAAGAGTCCTTTGACTTCCTCGCGGACGATCCGTCTCCAGCGATCGCACGTGAAGTGCGAGAGGTCCGGCATGGCGCGAAGGGGCAGCAGGTGCAGGAGACCGCCGATCTGACCGTGTGCGGAGCGCACCTCGTCGATCAAGCTCGCAGCGCGGTCCGGCGTATCGAATTGGTCCGGTGCGGCGATGACAGTCTTTGCGCCGCGCAAATCGAGTTGGCGCGCCAGCGCCTCGGCAGCGCCCTGTCCGTCGGTCGTGATGACGATCGCGCCGGTCGGCGGGAGCAGGAGGTCCGCCGTCGGCAGCGGCGCCGCGTCGAGTCCGATCAATATACGGTGCGCGCGCGCGGATGAGTTTGTCGGCGTCGACTCGGAAATTGGCGCGGCTTCGCGGCGCACAGCCGGCGCGGGCGGTGAGGGGACAGGGGCTGATAAAGAAGCGACGCCCTCCAGCACGGCCGCGAGCGTACGGGCGCCGGAGAGTTTCTCCGGCAGGTCCTCGGGCGCGCCGGGGATGGATTTGGCGAACTCGATGAGGATTTCGAGCCGCTTGATCGAGTCGATGCCGAGATCGGATTCGACGTCGAGATGAAGCTCCAACATCTCCGGCGGGTATCCCGTGCGCTCCGCGACGAGCGCGATCAGGCGTTCTTGCAGCGAGGCCTGCGGCGCGGGCGCGGGTTTCGGTTGCGCGGCGGATCGGGCCGGCGCTGGAGTCGGAGAAGGAGCCGAAGCGCTGACCTTGGCGGCAAAAGGAGCGACACCTTCCAAGACGGCCGCGAGCGTGCGGGCGCCGGAGAGTTTCTCGGGCAGGTCCTCGGGCGCGCCGGGGATGGATTTGGCGAACTCGATGAGGATTTCGAGCCGCTTGATCGAGTCGATGCCGAGATCGGATTCGAGGTCGAGATGAAGGCCCAGCATCTCCAACGGATAGCCGGTCCGTTCGGCCACTAATTTCAAGAGTCGTTCCTGCATGGAGTTTGCCGAGGTCGGTTCGGTCTTGTTCGGGGCCGTTTCCTTGCGAGGCGTCGGCGCAGGCGCGGGTGTCGCTGCCTTGGTCTCTTGAACCGCCGGAGCGGCGGCGGGAGATGGATGAAAATCGAGTTGTGGAAGCGCGTGGGTAGGCGGCGGGATCGGCGCCCCGCCCAGGTACGCCATCATGATCTCTTTTTGCTGTTCCAAAAAGGTGGCCATCATGCGCTGGTATTTCAGCACAACTTCCGCCGCCGCAGGACTCGCGGGCGCGGGCAGTGTGACGGGCGGCGTTGGGGCGCTTGGCGTCTCCATGGACTTCGGGAGCGCAGTCGGCGCGGCCGCCGCAGGCACGGGCGGGGGCTTCATCGAAATCCGCGTGCGGACGGGGCGCGTTTGCGAGACGGGCCATGCGCGATCCGGCGCGACGACCCACGCGGCGGCGCTCGGCTTTTTCGCGGGCGCAAGCGGCGTCAGCGTTTCGGGATCGAGCGATTCGATCTCGCGGCCCGCGAAGAAATAGGACGTGTCCACCTCCACGCCTTCCGCGTACAACTGCGCAAGCGCGCCCTGAAAGGTGACGATGTCGTGTTTCGTGGATTTCGAATCCGTGGCGACCGCCACGAAACGGCGGCCTTTGAGGATCTGATTCACCAGGCCGGTCAACACCTGGCCGGGGCCTACTTCGACGAAGACGCGCGCGCCGTCGCGGTACATGGCCTCGATTTCATCGGTAAAGCGGACGGACGCGATGAGGTGCTCGCTCAGCAAGGCGAGCGTCTCTTTCGTATCGCCCGAATAGGGGGCGCCGGACACGTTCGAATAGACGGGAATCGCGGGCGCGGCGTATGAGATTGTTTCCAGCGTGCTCGCGAGCCGTCGGCGCGCGGGTTCGATGATCGGCGAGTGGAACGCGCATCCGACGGGGAAGAACTTGCACTTGATGCCGGCCGCCTCCAGCGCGGCGGCCGCGGCGTCGAGATCTTTTTTGAGGCCGGACAATATCGTTTGCTCCGGCGAGTTGAAATTGGCGACATACACGCCGGCGAGGCCCTGGATAACCGATTCCACCTTCGTCGCGCTTCCCTTCGCGGCCATCATCGTGCCGAGGTCGCCGGTCGCGGTTTCGAGGATGCTCGAACCGCGGTCTTCCAAGACGGTGTAGAGATGCTCCTCCGGAAGCACGCCCGCGGCGGCGAGCGCAGCGTATTCGCCGGAGCTGTGGCCCGCGGTCATATCCGGCTGGATACCGAGCCGGACGAGCAGCCGGTGCATGCCCATTTCGCATGCGCCGAGCGCGGGCTGCGCGATATTGGTGACGGTGATTTCCTTGAGCGCCTGTTGTTCTTCTTCCGGCGAAAAGCGGGGCGGCGGGAAGATGTACCGGCTCAGGGGGCGATCGAGCCGGTCCGCGAGCGCGCGATCGGCGGCGGCGAAGGTGTCGCGCAATTCGGGGAACAGGACCGTCAGGTCGCGAAGCATATCCGGCCGCTGCGATCCCTGGCCGGGGAACAGAAACGCCATTTTGCCCTCGGCCTTGACCGGCTTCGCGGAGAAGAAGATGCCGCGCGGGTCGCGGACGCTCTCCGGCTTCGCCGCGAGATGCTTGCGCGCAGCGGCGATTTTATCCGCGAGGTCTGCGATCGATTCCGCGGTAAGCGCCAGACGCATCGCGCCCGTGCCGCGCCGGACGCAGACAGCGCGCGCGACATCGCGCAGGCGCGGACTCTTTCCGGCGAGCGCGGCGGCGATTTTCGCCAGCGCCGCGTCGAGATTCTCGTGCGTATCGGCGGCCCACATGAACAGTTCCGCGGGCCACGTCTCGAGGGGGAACCGGGCCGGCGCGCCTGCGGGTCCGGTATATTCCTCCATCAGCGCGTGGAAGTTCGTTCCGCCGAATCCGAACGAATTGACGCCCGCGCGGCGGGGTTGCGCGCCCGCGATCCATGGCCGGGGCTCAGTGTTCACATACACCGGACTTTTCGGATCGACGAAAACACGCGCGGCGGGCCGGGTCACATTAATCGTGGGCGGCAGCACCTTGTAGTGAAGCGCAAGGGCGGTTTTGATGAGGCCCGCGATGCCCGCACAGCCCTTCGTGTGGCCGATCTGCGATTTGACGGAACCGACCGCGCAGGAGCGGGCGGGCGCGCCGCGGGCGCGCATCGCGTCGTGGATGGTCTCCGCCTCCGTACCGTCGCCGAGCACGGTTCCGGTGCCGTGCGCCTCGACCAGTTCGAGCGGACCGATTTCTCCGCCGGCCATGCGATAGGCCGCTTCCAGCGCGCGCTTCTGGCCCTTTGCTTGCGGGGCGGTGAGGCTCTTTCCGCGCCCGTCGCTGGAACTGCCGACGCCCCGGATCACCGCATAAATACGGTCGCCGTCGCGCTCGGCGTCTGCGAGGCGTTTCAGCACCGTCACGCCGATGCCCTCGCTAATCACGATGCCGTCGGCGGATGCGTCGAACGGTTTGGGTTTGCCCGACGGGGTGAGCGCCTGCGTTTTGGCGAAGCACAGAAAGCCGAACGGCGTCTGCAGCACATCGGTTGCGCCGACGATCGCGGCGTTCGCGGTGCCCATTACGAGTTCGCGCACACCGAGATAAAGCGCGGTCAGGCCGGACGCGCACGCCGCGTCCACTGTAAAATTCGATCCGCCCAGATCGAATGTATTCGCAATGCGGCCGGAGACGACGTTAGGCAGGATGCCGGGGAAGGAATCCTCGGTCCATTCCGGAAGCTGTCGCAGCAGTTCCTCCGGGATATCGCGCAGGTAGAGCGGGAGCGCGGCGCGTACGCCGTACTGCATGCCGAAATCGCCCATGCCGCCCGCGATACCGAAGAAGCAGGCGGTGTTTTCGCGGTCGATCGGGCGCGCGGGGATGCCCGCGTCTTCCAGCGCACGGCCGGCCGCTTCGAGCGAGAGCAATTGCAGCGGATCGATCGATTTGAGCGCGTTCGGCGGCAGTCCATATTTCAACGGGTCGAAGACGATCGGATCGAGGAAGCCGCCCCAGCGGGAATAAATTTTGTCGCGTCCCTTCTTGTCCGTGTCAAAGAAGAGATCCGCGTCCCACCGTTCGGGCGGCACATCGGAAATCGCGTTCACCTTATTAAGAATATTTTCCCAGTAGGCCTTGAGATCGCCCGCCTTGGGAAAGAGACAGCTCATGCCGACGACCGCGATTGGGCAAGCGGCGGCGCTTGAAACGCATGACGGATCGTTTGGTTTTGTAGTTGGCATCACAGCGGGCGAGGAATACGACCCCTTCGCGCGGTCAGGCGCGCATCGTGGTCCTTTTGTCTCCTCCGCCCGAAGAGGTTGTATGTAGTGTACGGCGTTCGACGTCAAGATGTATAGATGCACATCTTACCTAACATTCTATTTGCCAATGGAAAACAAAAAACTCGTGTTGCCAATTCGCGACGGTACCGCTAGTCTCGCGCGCTCGTTCGAGAAAGAGGAGCCCACATGATTGCCGTTGTTTCTGGCCTGCCGCGTTCCGGCACATCCTTGATGATGCAAATGCTGCACGCGGGTGGCGCGTCTGTTTTGAGCGACCATCTGCGCGAGCCGGATGCGAACAATCCAAAGGGCTATTTGGAGTTCGAGCGGGTCAAGCAGCTCAAAACGGACAAGGCCTGGGTTCCGGAGGCGGAAGGCAAAGTGGTGAAGGTCATCTCGCATCTCCTGCAGGAATTGCCCGTCGGCCACGAATATCGGGTGATCTTCATGGTGCGCGCCCCGGCGGAGGTGGTCGCATCGCAGTCCTCGATGCTGGGCCGACTGGGTCGTACGGGCGCCGCGCTCCCGCCGGAGAAGATCGAAGCGGCGTACACCCAGCACGTGGCCGACATCCGCAAATGGCTCGATGACCAGCCGAATTTCAAGACGCTGTACGTCAACTACACCGACGTGCTCGCGAATCCGCGCGCCGAAGCCGCCCGCCTCACGGCGTTTCTCGGCTGGCCGCTGGACCCGGAAAAAATGATCGCGATGGTCGATCCGACCTTGTATCGCGAACGCAAGGCATAGACGTTCGGCTGCTGCCCGGCTGTGGAGCTGCACAGCGGACGCGAGACCATTTGCATCTGGCGGCAATGACGAAGCGTCGACGGCATGCGGATGCGCGATTGAAAGTGATTGGGGTCAAACATACACTATACACTATCATGCCGCTGATGATCGCTTCGACGATGCTCGTTTCCTCGGGCCGGAGTCGCGTGCGGCTCGTGTTTACGGCGCTCGCGCTCAACCCGCCATAGCGCTGCCCGATTTCGCGCAGGCTCGCCCCGCTGAACCGCGCGGCCAGCGCCACCCGCTTGACGGCCCCACCCACATGCCCGTGCTTCCTCAACACATCCAGCTCGAACTCGTAATGCGCAGCCACCGCGCGATTCAGCGCGTCGCAAGCGTACGATTCCCTTGCCGGCGCGACGCGATCTTCAGGGTCGATTTCCTTTAGGCCGACGATGCCCTCTGCCGATTTTAGCGCCTGCGCCAGCTCCTCATCATCTCCGGCTACTCATCGCGACCTGTCAAAGTGTATAATGGATTGCGCTGAAAAACCCTGCCGGTGGGGCGTCCGCCCTATTTGCAAATAGCATATACTTCGATTTTGTGAATATATCCCAATGTATTTTATCTATCACCTGCGGTGTGGGTCACCCGCCCATCGCGTTTTACGAAACAGAGGGGTTTTTCAGCAGAATCTATAATGTACGTTTGACCCCGTATGAGTTCCCGTATGAGCTAGTGTATAGTGTACGTTTGACCCCGTATGAGCGCCGTATGAGCTCCGTATGAGCTAGTGTATAGTGAGTATAGTGTACGTTTGACCCCGTATGAGCGTTTGACCCCGTATGAGCGGCCACTGCTGGAGTCACAAATATGCGCAAGACTCAAAATTATTTGAGCTTCCTGCTTTTCGCCGGCGGCATCATACGCCCGCGCTAATAGCTTCAAGCGCGCGGGATCCCGCAATAGGGTTGGATCTGCCGACAATTCGCGAATGATCTTGTCGTGAACGGTCTCGCGCGCGGGCTTCACGCGCGGCGCAAGGATCGAATCCGGATTTGTATTCATGGGCTGCGACATCTCTTATGTATTATAGAGTACGGCTGTCGCGATTTGCGCCTATCGGGAGTTCCCCCGCATTTTATGCTCAGGCTTCTCCCTTAGCCCCACTAGGGAAAATACGGAGTCGGATGGGTATAAAAAGAAACAAGCGGCGCAGAACGGAGGGAACGCAAGAACCCGCCGCGTAAAGCGACAGACGTTCGCGCGAAGGGTCCTCCCGCTAGCGAGGCGCGCGTCTCCCAATCGAATGCACGCGCTGTGCGTCTAGGCGTTCAGCTCGCTGTCGACCCACTGCAAAGTGCGCATCATGGAACTGAAGCCGAGCGAGGTCGCGGTCAGCAGCGCAACATGCCGGATCGCGGCGGGCTTCACGCCCGCAGAGATCGCGAGCCGCACATGCGCGCGGGCGGCGTTCTCATGACCGGCCCCAAGTGCGATGCCGAGCTTCACCAACTCGCGCGTCCCGTCGTCGAGCGGCCCGGCTTGATGGCACGCGGCGCCGAGCGTTTCATAGGCGCGCAGGATTTCCGGATGCTTCTTGCCGAATGCGCGATATGCCTTGGGCGGCTTGATCCTGGTCTTGCTCATCTCTTGCGCTCCTAGTTCCTGCAGTGTAGCAAAGCGCGCTCACCGCTCAAGCCGGCACGAGATTAACGTGCGTATCGTAAAATGAAACGCTCCCGCCGACAGGATCGAACAGGCAGGTGTTCTTCACGTGGGGATCGGTCCACATCGCGGCGTTGGCATGTATGCCCCTGGAGCGGCGCGCCTCGCCCTGAATTGTGACGCCGTCAATCTCGATATCGTACGCGCCGGTGGCCCAATGTCCGAATCCGAGCGCAAAGCTGATGACGCCGGGGCGCATCGTCTGGGTGAATTGAAGCTTGCCGATCATCGCTTTTTCGCGGCCGTCGGCGATCGGCCAGACACCCGCCGCGTTCGTGGCGCTGACAACCTTCACCGTCTGCCCGTTTCGCAACGAGAGGCGCTCCGCATCGACCGGGTTGATGAGCACCGCGTTCTCCGGCATGAGCGGGGTCAACCAGGGGTTCGTGATCGTGCGGCTCTTGGTCTGGCTGATGGTCCGATGCGTGATCAATGCCAGCGGATGCCCCTCGCGTTGAGCCTGCGGCTCTTGGCCGAGAAAATCTAGGACCGGCACGTATGCGGCATAGCCGGGATAGGCCTTGCCGGTGCCGGCATGGATCGTTCCCGCCGTCTTCTCTTGATAGAGATTCAACAGTTTCCCGTAGGTATTCCCGAGCATGCCGCTCGCCGGGAAGGCTTTCGCGTGATCTTCAAAACGACCGCCGCGGTTCAGGATATACACGACCTTGGGCCACATGGCCTCGCCGACAATGGCCTTCCAGCGTTCGGCGTCGAATACCTCGCGCGGCAAGTGCCGCCGCGCTTTCATGAATATCTCGATCTCTTCCGGCGACGCGTCGGGAACCTGTTGGGAGCCGTCGGGTTTCTCGCCAAAGGCGAGATTGCCGACGCCGCGCAGGTAGAGGTCGTCATAATGCTGCAACGCCTTGCCATCGCCGAATCCATTCGGGCCGAAGCCGGGCAGCTTCAGCTCCGCCGCGATGCCGAGCATCATCGATTCGAAGCAAATCGGCATTGCCTGCCCGAAAACGGCGCATGTTTCGGGAATCGGCGGCATGGCCGGCTGCCGCACGGGTTGCACCTTGTTCGGGATGTTCGGATGCGAGCCCTGAAATTCCCAGCGTTCGAGGAACGACAGGTCGGGGAAGATGTAGTCCGCATACATCGAGGTCATGCCGACGACGATGTCGTTCGCAATGAACAGCGGCAACTTTTCGACGTCGCGGAGGATTTCGATGTTGGTGTGCCCCGCGGGGAGCGCATAGGTCGGCGCGCCCATGTACATGAACAACGCCTTGACGGGATAGGGGTAGGCATCGCCGATGGACGGGATGATCTCCTGATACATATCGCTGGCGAGCGGATACCAGTTCCGCTTCGCCGGGTAGCCGGCAAATAGCGTGGTCTTCTCGTAGTCGATCCCATGTCGGATCGAGCTGATCCCGAAGGGCTTGATCGCGCCGGGTTGGTTTGCCAGATCGAACCATTCCCCCTTGCCCTTGCCGACAGTGTCAAAGGTGGTCGGTTTGACCATCCCGCCCTGATGATCGTAGTTGCCGAGCAGCATGTTGAGCGACATCCACGCAAAAACCGCGTAGAAACCATTGGTGTGCTGGGCCGGGCCGCGGTGGATGTCCACCGCGCTGTACGGCGCGTGTTTCGCCAGTTCCTTTGCGACAGCAATTATGTCCGCTTCGCGCACCCCGCTCAGCGCGGCCCATTCCGCGATCGTTTTTTCGTAGGCCGCCTCGCGCTGGATCTGCAGCGCGGACTTCACCCGCCGACCGTCGGCGAGCGTGGTGTCCACGAAGAGGTCGCCGATCACGGGGGTGGTCTCGTCGTTGGGGTCCACCTTGACCGGCTCGCCATTCACCATCGCGACCATGAATTTTTCCGCGTATTCGGCGCCGTCCTTCAAGGCGCGCGATTCCGCCTCGCAAAGGCCGATATCCGCGGCGCGGACCAGTTTGCCGGGCGCGCCGTCTTTAATTTCAACCAGCCACGTGGCGTTGGTCCAACTGGCCTCGCCGGCCGCCTTGGCGGCGGCTTTATTCGCGTTGCGGAGGAATTTCGCCTGATAGGCCTCATTTTCGAAGATCCACCGCATCATCCCGAGCGCAAGCGCGCTGTCCATGCCCGGCTGCACGGGCAGCCACTTCCACGCCTTGCTCGCGAGCTTGCCGAAGCGCGGGTCGGCCACCGCGATTGTGCATTTGCCGGTGGCGAGTCGGTCGGTGATGCGGGCCGTCCGGTTCGGCGGACCATAGTTTCCCTCAAAGAGGTTTGCGCCGACGAAGAGCACGAATCGGCTGTGCTCCAAATCGGCCTGCCAATAAAACTTCTGCCCGTCGGTGAATTTGCCCCCGATGTACTGTTCGCTGATTGCTTTGCAGGTGAAGTAAAGCGAGCCCTGGCAGACCGTGGTATGCCCGTGCGCGTTGACGGTGCCGAGCGCGGTCGCGAACCGTTTGTAGAACTCGCCACGGCCGCCCTTCAGCCGCCCCCAGGCGCAGACGATTTGATTGTTCTTCGGCCCGAGGTCGGGGTGATCCGGATCGATCAGCGTGTCGAGGTGCGCGGCGTGTTTGATCTTGAACGCCGCGACAAGCTCTGCCTTTTTTGCGCGATCCTTCTCGGCGTGAATCGCCTTGATGTCGGCGTCCATTTCCTTCGCGACCTTCGGATCGCGCAAGGCCGCCAGCGAGCCGAGGCCTTCCACCTCGCGGGATTCCTCGCCGGGGACGGAGGCGAACAGCTTGCCGCCCGCGCAGATTTCCTTCACCGCCTGCTCGAAGGGAATGCTGATCCATTTGTTCTCTCCGCGCTTGCCCGCGCGCTTGAGCACCTTGCGGAGCCGGAAAGGATCGTATGCCGACTGCAACCCCGCCTGACCCTTCGGGCAAATCGCGCCATCCACCAGAGCTGCCGACGCGGCGGAGGTCTTCATGGACAGGTGCGGAACGAGCGTCCAGGGGTTGTACGGGTTGCCGTCAATCTTGCTGATAATGCCGTCCTGAATTTTGCACTTGATGCCGCAGCCGGTGTTGCATTGGAGACAGGCCGAATAGATGACGTTCTCCGCATCTGCGAGATCATAATGTACATCCGGGCGCTGATTGTTGAGCACAGCGGCGCCTTCGGCCGGCGCGGCGGCCAGTCCGGCGGCGGCGCCGCCGAGCAGCGCGCCTTTGGCGAGGAAGTCGCGGCGGCTGATGGCCTCCGCGCGTGTGAGGGGGGCGTTGTTCATGCCTGTGCTCCTGAGTGCATACTTATGAGAGGGCGGCGCCGGCTTCGCGGGCGAGTCGGCGGTAATAGCTGTCGAGCCAGAAGTGGTAGCCGATGGCAAAAGTCGTCAGCGCAACGCCGAGGCCGAACAAGACCACGCGCCACTCCGTCATGTCGGGAAAATAATCGAAGCTCAACCGTTCATGTTTAAACGCATGGGCGATGTTGGCGAGATCCGGACTGGGATAGGCGAGGCCGGGAATGATGATATTCAACGGCACCATGATAAACGTGGAGACCAGCAGGACCGCCGCCGCGCCCAGCGCGCGCAACGAGTGGCGGCCCCAGATCAGGAGCGCGAGCGGCGTCAGCGTGCCGATCAGGATGTGCACGATCCAAACGCTCCACCAGTAGGGACCGAACAGCAACAGGCGCATCGCCTCCGCCTTGGCCGGCACGTTTTGATAGGTGGTGATCAACAGGTTCGCGAGCGCGCCGACCAACCCCACCAACAGCGCCCACATCAGGAATCGGCCCAATTCGCGCGCCGTCTGCTTGTAGACCTCGCTGCCCGACTGCGGGGAGAACAACAGGTGCAGCAGCAGAATCAATCCGGTCCCCGCGATCAGCGACGATACCGTGAATGCCATCGGCAGCATCGAGGCGTTCCAGTAGGGACGGGCCGCGATAACCCCGAAGAGCGAGCCGATCACGCCGATCAGTGCGACGCCCGCCGGGATGTTCACCCAGTTGATCCACTTGATCAGCTCCTCGTAGTCATTGTGATAGGCCCAGAATTCGACGATCAACAGGATGAGATAAAAACTGTGCATCCAGATCATCCACGTCATCATCGATCCGAAATCCGCAAAGACAAACGCCCGCCAGGCCCGAAACGGATGGCCGAGGTCCATGCCGATAATCATGAGCGCGGACAGCAGACAGCAGATCGCCGCCATGACGATCACTGGCCCCAGTTTGTCGATGCCCTTGACCTTCAACACATGCTTCAACGCGTAATAGCCGAGGATCATGCCGACCTCCATCCAGACGAGGTAGACATAGACCGAGACCCACAACCCCCACGGCACGTAGCTTCCGAGCGCGCCGTGGTCGCCGGCGAACACGACCTTCCAGACGCCGCCCGCGCCCGCGGCGATGGCGAGCAGACCGACGATCAGCGAAATAATGAAATCTGCTCGACGATTGAACCGGTATGAAAAGTTTTCGGTGATCCCGGACATGGCGGCGCTCCTTAGACGATGTAGTACACGCGAGGTTGGGTTCCGAGGTGCGGCAAAAGCGTCTGCACCCGGTTCTTTGTGATCAGCTCGGTGACGAGGCTGTCGGGATCGTTTGCATCGCCGAAGTAGGTGGCGCGTCCGATGCAAGTCGTCGCGCACATCGGCAACTGGCCGACCTCGAGCCGGTGCAGGCAGAAATGGCACTTTCGGGCGTTCCCTTTGGGCGAGGCCTTTTTGCCGCCCGTGCGGGCCCACGCTTTTGCGTATTCGTAGTTCGGCAATTTTTCCCAAGGTGCGGTGCCCTCGACCGCGCGATCGGGCGCGTCTCCTGCGCCCTCGGCCACGCCGGCGGTGTACGAGTAGCCGAAGTCGCTCGTGCGGGCCATATACGGGCAAGCGGTGATGCAGTAACGGCAGCCGATGCACTTGTCGTAGTCCACAATGGTGATGCCGTCCGGACGCCGCCAGGTCGCATTGACCGGACATACCGGCACGCAGGGCGGATTCTCGCACTGCATGCACGGGCGCGGCGTGAATTTGATTTGGATGTTGGGAAAGGCGCCGATTTCCTCCTTCACCACCGGGCGATAGACCACGCCGGGCGGCAGCTTGTTTTCCGCCACGCAGCCGATCGTGCAGGCGTCGCAGCCGACACACTTCCGCGTGTCGATCACCATGATCCAGCGTCGCTCTTCGACCGGCTTGGCCATCGCGATGGCCAACTCGCGCTGCATCCGAACCAAGACGTCCTCATCATCTGCGATCGGCACGTCCGGCAAGCCGGGCAGTTCGCGGATCGTCTCTTCGCCGATCGGATCCGGCGTAAGCCCCGCGCGTCGGCGGCGCATGATGGCGGTGCCGCCGATGATCGCCGCCGCGCCGACGAGCGTTCCGGCGCGCAGAAAATTGCGGCGGTCAAAGGAGGGCTTCTTGGGGGCCGGTTGTTCAGGCTCGTTCATGTGGAGATCCTCCGGATTTGCCTCGCGGCCTTGCGGTGATGGTGGTGTGGAGATTCGACAAGGTCGTCGATGGACAACCGCTCGAGATGGTTGCGAATTCGGGTCTGCTCGACGCGCCAAAAATCCATCCATTTGCGCGGGCCCGAGGGGACAGCGTCGATCCAATCGGAGGTTTCAATCGCGCTGCAAACATCCATCACGCTGATGGATTTGGGCGCGCGCGACAGCCAGACGCCGCCTTGCTGCCCGCGCTTGCACTCCACGAGGCCGGCCGCATTCAGACGCTTGATGATCTTGGCCAGATACGGGGCGGGCACGCCGCTGCAGTCGGCCAGCGATTTGATCATGCCGTGGGAGCAGTCCTTTCGCGCAAGGCAAATCATCGCGCGCAACGCATGCCCGCAGGTTTTGGAAATTCCGATCATCGCGATCCTCTTCGCGGGCATGAGTCTCCGCATTGTGGATGCGAATGTCCACAAATCACCGGGTCGGGCCAACCCTGAATAGAAGGTCGGGGAATGCCCGATGCGATGAACGCGATCCCTTCCGCGGCCCGCGCCCGCGCGTTCAGATTCGCCCTCACCCGCCGCGCGGGAGCGGGATTTTGGGCGGAAGGATTTTGATCAAGGGCCGACGCGGTCGACGCCCGCTTGGTGGGCGCGCCTTACTCGTGCCGCGCTTGCCGAGTGGCCGGAAATTTTTACAGAGCATGGAAGTCGAAAAATAAAATTTTACAGAGCATGGAGCGTTTCCTTGCCCAACGGCATCTCCCTCGCCCCGCCTTGCGGGGAGAGGGCGCGGGCGAGGGGCGGCGATGCCGCGCCAACGAAACCTTCGATCAAACCGGCACGAGGTTCACGTGCGTGTCGTAGAACGAGACGCTGCCGCCGACGGGATCGAACAGACAAGTGTTTTTCACGCGCGGATCGGTCCACATCGCCGCATTGGCGTGAATGCCGTTTCGCCGGCGCGCCTCGGCCTTGATGCGAACACCGTTTACCTCGACATCGGATGCGCCCGTGGACCAGTGGCCGAAGCCCAGCGCAAAACTGATCACGCCGGGCCGCATGGTCTGCGTCAGCATGATTTTTCCGACCATCGGCTTTCGATTGCCCGCGCCGAGATCCCATTCGCCTTCGGGGTTGGTCGCGCTGACCACCTTGACCAACTGTCCGTTCTTGAATCCGTGCGTTTCCGCGTCGCGCGGGTTCATCAAGATGCCGTTCTCCGGAAGCAGCGCGCTCAGCCACGGACTGGCCACGGTCCGGCTCTTGGTTTGGCTGATGACGCGGTGGGTGATCATGGCAAAGGAGGCCGCTGCGCGCCGATCCTGAAGCGCATTTCCGTCATAGCCTTGCACGGGAAGATAGCGGGCGATGCCGGCGTGAGGCCGACCGGTGCCGGAGTGAATCGTTTTGGCTGTCTTTTCCTGATAGAGATTGAGCAGCGCGGCGTAGGGGTGCGCAAGGCGGTTGCCGACATACCCCTTCTCGTGATCTTCAAAGCGGCCACCGCGATTGAGCACGTATACGACGTGCGGCCAGTGCGCCTCGCCGACAATCGACTTCCAGCGCTGCTCATCGTACACACTGGCGGGCAGATGGCGTCGTGCCGCGCGAAAGACATGCAGATCCTCGGCGCCGGCGGCGGGTACTTTGGCCGAGCCATCCGGGTTTTCGCCGAACGCCAGGTTGCCGAGGGCGCGCAGATAGAAATCGTCCGGGTGTTCGAGCGCCAACCCCTCGCCGAAGGCATTCGGCCCGTAGCCCGGCAGACCAAGCCGCTCGGCGATGCCGAGGATCATGGACTCGAAGCAGATCGGCATCCGTTTGCCGAACACCGTGCATTCTTCCGGCACCGGCGCGATGACAGGCTGCCGCACCGGCTGCACCTTGTTGATGACACAGGGATGGCTGCCGTGGAACTCCCAGCGCTCCATGAAGGACAAATCGGGGAAGATATAATCCGCGTACATCGAGGTGGAGCCGATCAGAATGTCGTTCGCGATGAACAGCGGCAGTTTCTCCACGTCGCACAGCACCTGAATGTTGGTGTGCCCCGCGGGGAGCGCGTAGGTCGGCGCGCCCATATACATGAACAGCGCCTTGACGGGGTAGGGGTAGGCATCGCCAATCGAAGGGATGATTTCCTCGTAAATGTCGCTGCTGAGCGGATACCAGTTGCGCTTGGCCGGATAGCCGGCAAAGAGCGAGGTTTTCTCGTAGTCGATGCCGTGTCGAATCGAGCTGATGCCAAAGGTCTTGATCTTTCCAGGCTGCGCCTTGAGATCAAACCACTTGCCCTTTCCGGTGATGTCGTAGGTGCTGGCCTTCGCCATGCCGCCCTTCGCGTCGAAATTGCCCAACAGCATATTGAGGGTCATCCATGCGAGGACGTTGTAGAACCCGTTGGTGTGTTGCGCGGGGCCGCGATGGATATCGACCGCCGCCTTTTTCCCATGCCGCGTGAGTTCCTGCGCCACGGCCACCAGATCGCTCTCTTTTACGCCCGCGATAGCCGCCCATTCTGCGATGGAATGTTCCTGCGCGGATTCGAGCAGGATCTGGAGACCGGATTTGACGTGCGTGCCGTCGGCTAGTGTGGTGTCTACGAACAGGTCCGCGTTGATCGGGTGTTCTTCATCGTTCGGATCCACCTTGACGGGCTCGCCGTTGACCATCGCGACGAGAAACTGCTCCGTATATTCTTTGCCGTCGGCCGTTTTCCGGATTTCCGCTTCGGCCAAACCGTGTTCGGCGGCGCGCACAAGTTTTCCGGGCTGATCGTTCTTGATTTCCACCAGCAGCGTGGCGTTGGTCCACGAAGATTCGCCGGCCGCTTTTGCGGCGGCTTTATTGGCGCAGGCGAGGAAACCGGCATCATAGCCCTTGTTTTCAAGTATCCAGCGGATCATCCCCATCGCCAGTGCGGCGTCGGTGCCCGGTTGGATCGGCAACCATTTCCACGCCTTGCTCGCGAGCTTGCTAAATCGCGGATCGGCCACGGCAATTTTGGTCTTGCCGGTGACCAGATTTTCAGTCAGGCGCACCGTCCGGTTGGGCGGACCATAATTGGCTTCGAACAGGTTCGCGCCGACGAACAGGATAAACTCGGAATTTTCCGTGTCCGCCTGCCAATAGAATTTCTGGCCGCCGGTGAACTTGCCGCCCTGGTACTGCTCGCTGATCGCCTTGCAGGTAAAATAAAGCGAGCCCTGGCACACCGTGGTGTGACCGTGCGCGTTGACGGTGCCCAACGCGTCCGCGAAGCGCTTGTAGAACTCGCTGCGGCCGGCCTTCAGGCGCCCCCAGCTCAACACGATCTGATTGTTGCGAGGTCCCATGTCGGGGTGTTCCGGATCGATCAGTTTGTCGAGGTCTTCGGCATAGGTGGTTCGGAACGCAGCAAGCCGCTCGGCCTTTTTTTGAGCGTCCTTTTCGTCCCAATATGCTTGGATGTCGGCTTCCATCGATTTTGCGCGCGCGGGATCGCGGAGCGCGACCAACTGGCGGAGGCCCTCGACCTGCCGATTCTCCTCGCCCGGCACGGAAGCAAAGAGCTTTCCGCCCTCACAGATTTCCTCGATCGCCTGCTCGAACGGGATGCTGATCCATTTGTTTTCGCCGCGTTTGCCCGCGCGCTTGAGGACCTTGCGAATCCGGTAAGGGTCGTACACCACTTGCAGACCGGCCTGACCTTTGGGACAAATCGCGCCATCGATCCGGCCGGCCGTGTGGATGTCGGTCTCATACGGCACATGCGGCAGGAGCGTCCAGGGGTTGTAGGGGTTGCCGTCGATCTTGGTCAGCACGCCGTCCTGCAACTTGCACTTGATCCCGCAGCCGGTGTTGCACTGCAGGCAGACGGAATAAATCACGTTGTTGATGTCCGCCAACTCATACGGCGCATCGGGACGATCGCTGTTCAGCACCGCGCAGCCGCCCTTGTCCGGAGAGCGCGCCGCCGCCGTGGCGGCCGCGCCGGCGGCCATGCCCGCGCCGAGCAGGGCGCCCTTGGCGAGAAACTCTCGCCGATTGAAGGCTGAAGGTTGACGTGGGGTTGCGCTCATGCTGCGCCTCCTGTGCTGCGCTCGACGCGTCGGCTGATCTGAAATCCAATGAAGAAAATGGTCATCCCAGCCGCGATCATGAACAGCCCGACGAGATATTCCATCGGGGTCGCGTGATAGATGTATGTGAGGCGCGGATGCCAGAACGCTTCCTGCAGGCCGCGGATTTCTCCGACCGCCTGGCCCGGCACCAGCACATTGAGGCGCGTGGAGACGAAGGTGACCGCCAGCAGCAAGGCTGCCGGCCACCAGCGCGACGGCGTTTTGCGCACCAGCAGCGCGAGCGGGATGGCCCCGCCGATCACCAGGTGCACGATCCAGAAAACCCACCAGTACGGACCGAACAGCACAAGTTCGATCGCCGGCGCATGGCTGACCGGATTCCACAGCGCAATGGAAAACTCCGCGAACTCAAAAACAAAATAGACAATCAACCCCACCAGCGTGAACAAGCGGATGCGCGGCAGCGCCGGATCGCCATCGCCGCCCAGATGATGGCGCACCAGGAGCAGCAGCGCCGAACCCGCCGTCACCGCGGAGGTCAGGAACAGCATCGGCAGCAGCGCGCTGTGCCAGTAGGCCTTCGCATCCACCACGCCGAAAAAAGCCCCGCTCTGGCTGGGAAACGCCACGCTCAGGAAGAGGCCGACGCAAAGCAGCGGCCTGAGCCAGCCGCTCGATTTCCGATAGGTCAGCAGCCAGATCACAACGGCGATCACCATGAACGCGTTGTACATCCAGGCGTTGAACGCCATCATGCTGGTGAACGCGGGCGTCTGGAAAATATTCGACGCCCGATCCATGTGGCCGAGATCGAACCAGACCCCCATGAACGCCGGGAGGATGCAGGCCATGCTCAACACGACCGTGATGCGCAGCGACGCTGGATGCTCGAGTCCGGGCCAGCGCAGGATGTAGCCCAGCGCGCCGATCAGAAACACGCCGCCGGCCATCCCGACGCCGTGAAAATACAAGGCGACCCATAGCCCCCACGGCACATAGGACCCGTACCCCGCGGGCAGGTGGCCCTGTGTCATGCGGAGATAGACTCCCCAGAGACCCAGTATGCCGCAGGCCAGCCAGGCCATCCAGAGCATCGCGTTGGCTCGTTTGGAGGGGGTAGTGGACATGAATGCTCCTTATACGATGTAAAACACCCGCGGTTTGGTGCCCTTATGCGGCAACAACGTCTGGACGTTGTGCTTCGTGATCAGCTCGCTCACGAGGCTGTCGGGATCGTTCCGATCCCCGAAATACGTCGCGCGCCCGATGCATGTGGTTGCGCACATCGGCAGCTCGCCGGCTTCGAGCCGATGCAAACAGAAATGGCACTTGCGCGCGTTGCCGACCGGCGATTCGTGGTTCTCGCGCGTCCAGTGCTTCCGATACTCATGGTTCGGGGCGTGTTCGTGCGCGTAAGGCGCGCCGAGCATCGGGCGATCCTCGCCCTCCGGCGCGCCCTCGGCCATCCCGTCGCCGTAGTGGAGGCCGAAATCGCTCGTTCGCGCGCCGTATGGACAGGCGGTCAGGCAGTAGCGGCACCCGATGCACTTGTCGTAATTGATCGCCACAATCCCGTCGGGACGCTTCCACGTGGCCTTGACCGGACACACCGGCACGCAGGGCGGATGGTCGCACTGCATGCATGGCCGAGGGGTGAAGCGCAGTTGGACATTCGGAAACTCGCCGAATTCCTCCGTCACCACGGGCCGATAAACAACGCCCGGCGGCAGCTTGTTTTCGGCGATGCAGCCGATCGTGCACGCGTGGCAGCCTACGCACTTGCGCGTGTCGATCACCATCACCCAGCTCCGCTGCTCGACCGGCTTCGCCATGGCCTTCGCCAGTTCGCGCTGCATCCGCACAAGCACATCCTCGTTCTCGCGCCGCGGCAGCGCGTCGAGCGACGGCACCTCGCGCGCGGTTTCCGGTCCTCTGGGATCCGGCTGGTACGGGGCGACGCGATCCTTTATCACGCCGGCCATGCTGGTCGCGGCAGCGGCGCCGACCAGCGCTCCTGCGCGGAGAAATTCGCGCCGGTCCATGATCGGCGCTTTCTCTTTCGATGCGGCTTCGTTGCTCATGCGTCGGTTCTCCGTTGGGAGGCAAAGGCGGCGGACGCCAGCGGCCCGCATGGGCTCGGTATGTCCAACCACTTCACGGCGCTCCTCCCGTTCGGCGCTACCTTCCTCATTGTGGATGCGAATGTCCATAAAGCACTCCGTCGGGCCAACCCTGAAGTTCGTATCGGGGATACCCCGATGGCACAGGGGAAGGGAAAACAGCGCGCCGCGATTTCGCTCGCGGCCGGGCAGCGCCGCCGGTTCCCGGCCGCGCCAGCGGCCCAGCTCGATGCGCTAAAGAAACGATGCCGCAATCGGATCGAGCGATGGGGTCGCTCATGTGATGCGATCAGATCTGACGAGGCGTTCAAGCGGACGGCGCGGCAGCGGCCTCCGGCGTTTCCCGCGGGATGCCGACCGTCGCGCGCGCGTGAAAATATCTATTCAAACCGATGGGGGCGGCATACCCTCCATGTCGCGGTACTTTTCCGAGTGCGTCGGGGAGGCAACGCTGCTCCGCGGCCGAACAGGAGCGCCTAATCCGTTTTTCGGAGCCCATAGTGGTGGATGGATGTCGGATGAGTCATAAACGCTATTATTTCAAAGCCGGATGTCTTTGGCTGGCAAACGCGCACCGCGACAAACGGCGGAGCTTTTTTTTTCGCGGCGCGGAGTATGCCTACTTTCATCACCTTTATAATGTGACGTGGCTGAACGAGCGCCGGGTGGAGGTGCCCATCGCGCGGGCGGTGTTGGCGGAACGGGCGGGCGCGCGCATCCTTGAGGTCGGCAATGTATTGTCCTGTTATGATGCCTCGGCGACCCACACGGTGATCGACAAGTATGAACGTTCGCGTCGTCCGAACGTGATTCAGGCGGATGCCGAACACTTCGCAGAAGGCGGCCCCTATGACCTGATCATTAGCGTCTCGACGCTGGAACACGTCGGCTGGGATGAAACGCCGCGCGACGAGGGAAAGATCGGGCGAACCGTTCGGCACTTGCGAACGCTGCTCGCGCCGGGCGGCGAGCTGATCTTCACCGCGCCGATCGGATACAGCCCACCGCTGGATCAAGTAGTGGACGAGGGCGCGGGTTTTACGGAACGCCGCTGTTTGCGCCGGATCAATGCCCTCAACGAATGGGAGGAGACCGAATGGTCCGCGGTCAAGCGCGCCGCCTTTCACCGCCCCTATCCCTTTGCCAACGCGCTGGTGGTCGCGCGGCTGAGCCCGCTTTCTATTGAATGATCTGCAAGGCGGGCAGCGGCACAATGAACTTGCCGCCGGCTTTCAGAAAGTCCCTCTCGCGCTCGATGAATTCCGTCATGAAATGCCAGGGGAGCACGAACAAATAGTCCGGCTTGCGTTTCCGCATCTCCTCCTCGCTGATAATCGGTATCCAGGAACCCGCGGTGAGCAACCCAAACTTCTGGGGTTGGCGTTCGGCGATGGCTTCAATCAGGCCGGGGCCGAGCCCATAATATTGAAGCAATGTGTTGCCTTTCGTGCTCGCGCCATATCCGATCACGCTTTTCCCCGACCGCACAATATCATGGAGCAGCGCCAGCGTTTCGGCCTTTAGCTGTTCCAAGTGAACCATGTAGTCCTTGTAGACCTCCGGTTCGTCAAAGTGTCGGCCCTTTTCGTACGCGAGGGTCGATTGCACGCGGTACTGGCCGATGTCGCGCATGAACAATGTGGCATCTTTGCCGCCGTATCCTCGTTTGCCGATTATGACGCGGAAACTTCCGGAGTTCGTGTCATTAAATTCGACGTCGAGAATTTCTAAATCAAACGGATCCAGGAGATACTTCAAGGACAATAGGGTGTAATACTCAATATGTTCATGGCAGATATTGTCGAACGCATTTTGCTTGATCATCAGCGGGGTGTAGCTGAGCTGGAGGACCCATATCCCGTCATCGGCTAGGCACTCCACGAGATCGGCCACAAACGCCTTCGGATCTTCGAGGCCATAGAACATCGCAATCGACGTAATGACCCTGGCCTTGCGGCCGCCGCTGAGTTCCATGAAAACGGCCTTGGAGAAAAAATCGGCCGCGTGCGCTTCGCAATGTTCGCGCGCCAACGGGGCGAGATTCTCCGCGGGGTCGATCCCGATGCGGAAAAGGCCCAGCTCACTGGGCAGCAGACGCAGCAGCGTGCCGTCGTTGCAGCCAATATCGAGGACGACATCGCCCTCTCTCAAACGCACCCATTCGCGGAAACCTGTAATGATGTCGCCCAACTGGCGGGTCATAGTGGCATTAGTGCCGGAGCGGTACCAGTATTGGCGGTAAAGCGGCGATCGCTCAACGGAGTCCATCAATTGCAGCAAACCGGATTCCTCGCCGATCCCGATCCGCAAAGGCGCATGGGGCGCCGCGGGATCGATCGTTTTGTAGAAATTGGAAATGTACATGTCGCCCAGATCGATGACCTGGGTCAGCGGCTTTCCCGACAATCTGCACGTGGTCTGCATGCGCGCGGCTCCTCCAGCGATTCGCAATTAACGATTCAGTGTATCGGCGTAATAGCGGGAAAGCAAGGAGGCGCTGTTCGTCCAGCTCATCTCCCGCTTGTAGCGGCGGGCATACTCCAGCAGTTCGCGTTCATGATCCAGCGCCCAGATGATTTTTTCGGCGAGCGCTTCCCGTGTCGCGGGAAACAGAACGAGCGGATCGGCATGTCCGGCGAAGGCATTGGAGGCGATATACGGCCGCTCGTACGATGCGGCATGGTTCAGAACAGCGCTGACCATCTGGGGCACCACATACGGCAACACCACCAGATCGCACGCCGCAAACAGTTTGGGGATATCGTCATCGGCCACAAATCCGATATGCCGGACGCGGGCATCCGCCGCAATCCGCTGGACGATACCCTGGTGCCATTCCTGATATTCGATCCGGTGCTTGATCCGGACCGGTTGACCTCCGCCAATCAAGAGGCGGAGGTTTGGGTCGGGCAGCGATCGAACGGCGTCGAGCAGCACATCCAACCCCTTGCGCCAGTCCAAGGTCCCGAAAAAGAGCAAGACGCGATGCTCCGGCGCATACCCGAGCACCGCGCGGCTGGCCGTGCGGTCGGCGAGGACCGCATCCTGCTCGGTGCCGATCGGGAGAATCTCAATATGGCCGCGAACGCCGATTTCCACCCTCAGCCGGTCCTTAAACTTCTGGTGTTGGACCAACAGCGTGTGGGCGGCGCGCGATGTCACTAAGTAATATAGTTTAAAGAGAAGGCGAGCCGGACGACTGGGAACCGGGAGACAGAATTTCTTAACCAGCTCCGGGGTGAGCATCTCGTTTCCCAGGACTTCGTGATAGGTAATAACAATCTTTTTTCGATACACGAGCCTAAGAAACCATAGAAGCAACGGGATCAAGGGAACGGTATGTGTTCCGCCGAACTGATTGAATTCATGTTGCAGATGCACGATGCGAATCGCGGGAAGGGCGCGCAAGGCGCGGAGGATCTGAAGAAAAAAGCCCGCCCGCCCTTTGGTCCATGATTCCCGCACTTCGATCTCATGATCGGTATACACGCGGGACAACGATTCCTTGATATTCGTCAATACGACCAGGCGCCGGCGGATCGAATCGGGAAGGGCCTGAAGCAGCGAGCAGGAATAGGCCGCCAGCGCGCTGAGGTCGCCGGCGGTGGCGTGCCGGCTGCCAGGCGGGGGATAAATCGTTATGACCGCGATATCGCGCGACGTGTCGTTTTGATCTGGACGGTAAAGCGTTTCCATATTACACGGATGAAATCTATGAAACGATCCAGCGCGAAGCAAGCCCCCACTGCCCGCACAACGAATATAAGAGGTGTTCACCGGCTTTTCCCCGCATGGCCATGGATGGCCGGCATTTTTGCCGCGGCCGCGCTCGTGCGCATGATCGGGCTGGGCGATGCGGCGTTTAGAGCCGATACCATGCACTTTTACCAGTGGGCACAGGCCGGCCATACCTTCGGGAGCATTTGGAGCCAGTGGTCGCGCATCATGGCGGACACCGCTCAATTTCCCCTTCCCGCGGCCCTCGCGGTGGGGGTATCCGATCTTCTGCCCGGCGCGCCCAGCGCGTTTTCGATTCGATTGAGCGATGCGCTCTTCGGGGCGCTGGCCGTGGTCTTTGGGGCGTTGATCGGTCGGGAATTCGGCGGCAAGCCGCTGATGCTGGCCGCTGCTGCGTTATGGACGATCAGTCCCTTTCACTTGCAACTTTCGCGCGAGGCTTACTTTTACTCCACACTGGTGGCGGGCTCATCGATGCTGGGATGGGCCGTGGTGGCCTGTGCCCGCCGAATGAACGGAAGCTGCCGGCTCCCGCCGGCCTATTGGATTTGGGTTAATCTCGGCCTTTCGCTTTCCGCCTACAGTCATTTCACCGGATGGATCATAGCCGCGATCGCGGGCGGGACGTTGATCGTACTGGCTTGGCGGCGGAGCGGACGGCTCGGACATTCGCGCGAGATGATAGGGCTCGCGCTTTGCGCTGCCGGATGGGCCCTCCCGCTGCTGTTTTTGCCGTGGGCCTTGCCGTATTTCTTAAAGGACATCGGCAATCCGCAGGCCAAGGCGGAGTCCATTCGCGTCATGGGAGAGGTTAGCGAGCCGCTGCTTTCAATCTTATGGCGCTACTTGCTCACGATGGGGTGGGGAAGCCGTCCGATTGGGGTTGTCCTTTTGCTCGCGGCGATTGCCGGCGCGTTGACCTGTTTGGTTAGAGGGCGGCGGCGCGTGGTGCGGGTGGCGTGGTTGGTGCTGGGCCTGTGTCTGGGCGCATACCTGCTGGTCATGAAGATGCGCGGCATCTATGTGGCGGTGCGCCACATTTCATTTATATTCCCGATCTTCTTCAGTATTGCGATTCTGGGTTTGTGGCGCGTGGGTGCGTGGGGCGGACGGTTTCGCCGGCCGGCCCGCTATGCCGTGATGGGACTGGCCTTTTGCTTGCTGGCCTATCCCGCGTGGCTGGTGGTGCGTCTCAACGGCTATCCCACCCCCTATCGGGAGATCATCGCTTGGTTTGATTCATCATTGCCGCCGCGAACGCCCGTGCTGGTGGACCGCTGGTTTGAGCCGTGGAACGAATTGGCGGTTCATCCGACCACCAATGTGATCTTCACCTTTATCGGGCCGAATGAGCCTCTCGATGTGTTTCTTGCCACCCGTTGGCGCGATCAGGCGGTGGACTTTTTCCAGCGCAATCCGGACGCGGCCTATTTGGAAATCGCCAAAAGTTATTGGGAGAAACCGGAGGTCGGACCGTGGGAATGGCCCCGCGCCTATTTTGCCCGGCGTGCATCGATCAGCAATGCGGCCGGCTTGGCCTTGCGCAACTTGGGGTTGGCGTATCGCGAGGATTTTTATGCGGCGAACAGCAATCGCCTGGTGACGGAAATATTTTTTAATACCCGCGACGATGTGCTGGCGCGCAAGCGCGCCGAAGGCGAATCGGTGGTCGTATTTTTTGGCGCCGGCCTTGTGTATGAGAAATCAGGTCCGATGGGGATATTTCGCATTCAAACTCCGCAGTTTATGGATTGGCGGGTTCTCGAGCAAAGCGGACAGTTGGACGTATACAATCTGACCGACGCTCCCCTGGAGGTCACCTTGAGGATGACCGCATCGTCTATCCGCGGCCCCAAACTCGTCAATGCGGGCATCGGCGCGAAGCATCAGTTTTCCGGATCTCGGTTGGAGCAGTGGAGCATCGGTCCGATCACCCTGAATTCAGGCCTCACGGCGATCGCATTGCAAGACCCGCTCTGGAGTCGGGCCATGAACCCGCTGCTGATCTCCCGCGTGGAGGTGCTGGAGTCGAAATGAAATCATTGCGCGCCGGCGTCTGACCTGTTGATCCCGCGGGCGAAAGCGCTTCTGTCGTCGTATTCGAATGCGCGCGACGCGCCAGTCAGTCGTCGCGACCGGCGCCGCTGGCGGGAATACGCGGAATGTGCCGGTTATGTCAGCATTCGGCGCTGCTCGATATCGTCAGATCTGAGGGGGTTGGGCCGGTAGCTCCCTTGGGGTTTCATGGTCTGAACTCGATTCCGTACACCACGCCCCTCGTTAGGCCCGCGCATCCGGAATGCTTTCCAAAGCGAGTTGCATGAGGAGGAAATGACCGGATGTGAGAAGTATCACTTTCCCTCGGCGCAGGCGCGCGTATGATCGCGCGCCATGATTCAACGGGAACAGTTGGAAAAGCATCAGGTATGGGTTTACCTGCTGGCGGCGGCGGCGGGCGTCGGCTTCGGCCTGTGGCTTCGTCCGGACGTGCCCGACGCGTTCATCTACACGACGCTGGGCGTTTTGCTGTATGCGACGTTCTCGCAGGTGCCGGTCATGCATCTGTCCGCAGCCATGGGCGACCGGCGCTTCCTGGCGGCCGCGCTTGCGGCCAACTTTATTCTAGTGCCGGCGGCTGTTTGGCTGTTGGCGTGGATCGTTCCGCGCGAACCGGCCATTTTGCTCGGTGTGTATATGGTGCTGCTGGTGCCGTGCACGGACTGGTACATCGTCTTTACCCATCTTGGGAAGGGCGACACGAAGCTCGCCATTGCAAGCACCCCGGTTCTTCTGTTGGCGCAATTGATTCTTCTGCCGGTGTACTTGTGGCTGTTTATGGGACACACATTCCGCGAAGTCATTCGAGCCGCCCCCTTCGTCATCGTGTTCGTATTGTTGATTCTCGTGCCGCTAGCGGCCGCCGGGCTCACGCAGGTCTGGGCCGATCGCCGCCGCGCAGGCGCACGCGCGGTTGAAGGCTTGGCCTGGCTGCCTGTTCCGTGTCTGGCTGTGGTGGTCCTGATGATCGCGCTATCGCAGGCGGAGCACGTGCTGCATCACCTGCGCGGGATGGAACGGGTGATGTTGGCTTTTGTGCTTTATATCGTGTTGGCGGCGGGGATAGCAGGGTGGACGTCGCGCCGATTTCAGTTGCCGATGGCATCGGGACGCACGCTGATGTTCAGCGTCGGCACACGAAATTCGTTTGTCGTCCTGCCGTTTGCGCTGGCGCTGCCGAGCGGATGGGAACTCGCGGTCACAATCGTCGTACTCCAGCCGCTCGTGGAGCTTTTCGGCATGTTGGTACTTCTGCGCCTGGCCACGCACCGCTCCTGAGGCACCAAAGCATAAGCGGCGAACCCCAATTGGATGAGTGACCCCAATTGGAGTCTTTCTTGCGTCGTCGTGATTTCTCTTTCGGCATCCCCTCCTTATGGCGCACGGACACA